>JAGIXO010000049.1 GCA_026122915.1 Candidatus Electronema nielsenii
GGCGGGGTAATTTATTTCCAACCGAGTTTTTCCTCTGCCCACACCACTAGCTTCTCCCAGAATATCTTCGCATTATGGCGGATGTCAACCGAGAAGCCGGGATGGACGAGAAAGGTCTCGATCATGGCGCGGAAACGCTGGCCGTGGAGGTCGGCGGCAGGACAGTGCAGGCCCGCTGCGAGCTGTCGCGGCGGCATAGGAAGATCATCGCCGCAGGCGGCCTGCTGAACTGGCCGAGGTAGAAGAACGGACAGTCCGGCAGTCGCAAAAATAATATTTCTCGTTAAATCTTGAATAGTGCCTACCGGACGCAGCAAGTCCCATACAGACGGCTTTTCTTGTGCAAAGGCAGAAAAAGCATCGCGGTATCTGTAAAAAAAACTATATTGCCGCTAAGTAGCTTTGCCGAAAAGTAATACGAGATGAAGAATACAGTACTATGATTTTACTGATATAATCTTTAGAAAAGAGGCTTGCTGAAAAACTGGCACGGGCATTGCATCTATCATAGTGTTCTTCATCTCTTCTTTTTTTGGCCGACTCTTTCTTCACTGAGAGAGTCGGTTTTTTTATTGACCTTGGCTATGAGTTCGCGGTTCAATTACCAAAACATTGAGACGAGAATAACTTTTATTCGATCTTCCAGCTTGTTACATTTTTTTCTTTCCTCGGCACAAAACGCCAGATCGGACTCATCACCGAAGAATAAACCTCTTTGGCAAAGTTGAGCATTCCCTCAAATCCAGCTAAAGCCTCTTTGCGCTCATGGTTGTGGTCGCAGAAGCCGATGCCGAGCTTGTAAGCAATAGGCCGCTCCTTCACGCCGCCGACAAAGATATCCACGCCTTTTTCTATGAGAAAAGAGTTCAGCTCCAGCGGGTTGGCATCATCAACAATGACGGTGCCGGGATCGGTGATTGCTTCCAGCTCGCGATAGTCCTCCTCGGTGCCGGTCTGCGAGCCGACCATCACCACCTGCATGTCGATCAGGCGGAAGGCTTTCACCAACGAGAATGCTTTGAACGAGCCACCCACGTAGATCGCCGCCTTCTTTCCAGCCAACGCCTTGCGGTATTTCTCTAATTTCGGCACCAAGTCGCGCACTTTCTCCTGCACCAAGGCTTTAGTGCGCTCCATGATCCGGTCTGCTTCTGGGTCGTCTGGGTATTTCTTCTTGAAGAAGCGGGCAATGTCGTACAGAGCTTCGGACATGTCCTCGATGCCGAAATAAGAAACCCTGATGGCGGGTGTGCCGTATTTGTCCTCCATCATCTTGGCGAGCTGCATGGTTGAGCCGGAGCACTGCACCACGTTCAGGGCCGCGCCGTGCGCCCGGCAGATGTCGTCAACCCGCCCGTCGCCGGTGATGTTGGCCACCACCTGAATCCCCATGCGCTCGTAGTATTCGCGCACCATCCAGATTTCCCCGGCCAAGTTGAAGTCGCCGAGAATATTCAACGAATATTTGGAAATGCCCGCTGTCTCGCCCGTGCCGATCAGTCGAAACATGGCATCGCAGGCGGCCTGATAACCAGCCCGCTTGTTGCCTTTGAAGCCTTCCGACTGCACCGGAATCACCGGAATACCGGTCTCTGCGGCCACCGCTTTGCAGACCGCCTCCAAATCATCACCGATGATGCCGACAATGCAGGTGGAATAGACAAAAGCGGCCTTGGGGCTGTGGCGGGCGATCAGCTCCAGCAGGGCGCGGCGCAGCTTTTTCTCGCCGCCGAAGATGACATCCATCTCCTGCAAATCAGTGGAAAAAGAGAGCCGGTGCAGCTCCGGCCCGGAGGACAGTGCGCCCCGGATGTCCCATGTGTACACCGCGCAGCCGATGGGGCCATGCACCAAGTGCAGCGCGTCGGCAATCGGATACAGCACCACGCGCGAGCCGCAGAAGACGCAGGCCCGCTGGCTTACCGCGCCAGCGAGACTGTCCTTGTTGCAGACAAGGTTGAAGGGTTTCTCGCCCTTAACGTGAACCTGATTTTCCCGCTCTTTTAGTAGTGCTGCTTCCATGATATTGTCCTGCAAGAAAATGTGGATGTATAATGTGCCGTTTTATGCCTTGCAAGGACTGTGCCGGAGAAATATGTATTGTCGGTATACTTTTAATTTCAATCAGTTAAAAGGAGAACTGGCGATAAGAGCCAAGAGCAGTGTAAGTCGGTGCATGTTTTAATTTCGACAAAAACGAGATATTGCTGCATTTTTGTCACGTCAAGAACAGATGCGCATTAAAAAAGAATAGTTCTTATTTCTGAAACCGGTGTTTTTTATTTGACGATATAGTTACCCTGTGGTACTTTTAAATGCAGTTTGAGATCACTTTGTGGTACAGGCAAAGCAGCTTGTTCTGGCCATTGAAGATAGCAGCTGTTTATTTTAAGAGAGTAAACTAAAAGGAGGTTGTAAGGTGGAAGAGAAATTAGTTAAGGAAATTGGACAAGAAGGCGTGTCAAGACGACAGGTGCTTGCGGGAACAGGCGCATTGGCGGCAGGTGCTGCCTTGAGTCACCTCGGCGGGCTGGTCAGTTCAGCATCAGCAAAAGACGGCTCTACTGAAAAATGGCCTTGGCCTTACGAAAAACTTGATCCCGAAAAAACCGCCCAGCTCTGCTATGAGGAATGGTATCGGATTTTTTGCGGTGGTGCGGTAATCAGCAGCATCTTCACGCAACTACGGGAAAAAGTTGGCGAGCCGTACAAGGCGTTCCCGATCGATGCCTACATCTATTTAGAAGGTGGCCAAGCTGGCTGGGGTACCATCTGCGGGGCACCAGCAGGGGCCAATATGGTTTTCAACCTGATTATCGGTCCGCGTATCAGTGGCAGCACCGTTGCCCACAAAATGTGTGAAGATGTCATGGCGTGGTACTCGCAGGCTTTGATGCCAATTTATATGCCGAAAAATCCGAAAGTCACCGCTGAATTGGCAAAAACAGTAAGCAACTCGCCACTTTGCCATATTTCGGTGGGCAAATGGATGAAGGCTGCTAACAAGCCTTTAGTCAGCCCAGAGCGGAAAGACCGCTGTGCGCGGGTCGCCGCCAGTACGGCCTTTAAGGTTGTTGAGATGCTGAACGATTGGAAAGACGGCAAATACGAGCAAACCGTTGACTTCAACTGCGGTAAGCTGCACGGCATCACTGGCCAGCAAAATTGCCAAGAATGCCACGGCTCCAAGGTTCCCCAAGCTCCGCCTCCTCCGCCAGAAGAGCCAAAAAAGGCGTAACGGAGAGGGAGAGAAAAGCGCAGGAGCTATATTTTTCCGTTCCTGCGCGGAAGCAGCCATTCGTCAGCGGTATTAAGTGGCGGAAGAATATTTTCTCTTGACATTCGGCTCTGTTTTTTATACATTCATTCCATCCTTACTGGGGGATGGTCTAACGGCAAGACAGCGGACTCTGACTCCGCTTATCGGGGTTCGAATCCCTGTTCCCCAGCCAGTTTTTTAGCATTATCCCTCCTGTAGTCTCTGCTTTCTTCAAGATTTTCTTAAATAAATCCGGCTCATAAAAACACTTAGAGTGTATCAATGGGTTTGCATATCTCAAAGGTAAAAAAAGCAACGGCAGTACCAGAAAATATCAGCACTGCCGCGCGTTGTTGTCTATTCCTCTTTAGATCCAGAGGATAATCTTGTTATTTCCCGCAGCAGCTCTTCCCACTTTGTCTTGTCTCCGGTACGCCCAACTTTTTTAGAATCAGACCCAGCGGACAGAATTTACTGAAGCCGAACTGAAAGAGGTTGAGGCCAACAAAAAGCGGCAGAAAGAGGAAGTATTGATGGACAAAGAGTGGGTTGCTGCCGCAGTCAAAGCCTAAGGTTAGCCCAAAGATAATGAAAAATCCGGCGATACTGTGAATCCAGTCGGTGATAATCATGATGATTCTCCTGATGTTGATGATTCTTTAGAAGTTGTAACGTAGGCCGACAAAGGCATTGCTGTTGTCTTGGAAGCGGCCCCAGAAGGTATGCTCCTCGTCGCCGAAAAAGAAATTCAAGCCGCCGTCAAGCTGCCAGTGATCGTTCAACTTATATTTGACCTTGGGCCGTACATTGCCGTCATTGTCCGTGGGCGAGTAATAGGCGAAGAGTGAGAGGGTCAGGTTCTGATTCATCATCAGCTTAGTCAGGCGCAGAGTCAGCATTTGCCGATATTCTTCCCGCGCCTTCATTCCGTTCGGCAAGCTTTGTTCATACTCATCATAGCCGTCGATGGCCTCTATATAATACTGGACGCTACCGGTCAGCTCGTGCGCCAGCTCGCGCTCGAATCCTGCTAAGAAGCGAAATTCTGAAGGCCGGACAGCAGGATTGCTGCCACCTTCGTCATCAGTGGAGTCGTAATAGCCAAACTCGGCATTACCGATGCCACCGAGCAAAGGCGAGCGCAGCGACGCGCCATAAACATTGAGCGGCGGGTACACGGCCTTGCCTGACTGCATATCCATGCCTTCCGGTTCCTGCCAAAAGCCGCTGTAGCCGTAGAGTGCTGCCTCGAGCTGATCAAATTTGCCGGAAAGCCGCATAGCCAGCTCGTCGTCGTGGAACCAACGGTTCGGCTCACTGTCCTGCATGATCATATTCTGACCAACAATCTTTCCCGCAGCTGGGTTGTAGTAAGAAAGCCGCTCGCCGTCGATGTACTCGGAACCTTGAAAGAGCGGCGTGTAAATCAGGTCAAGCGAGTAGTCGCCAAAGAAAAAACCGGTTTTGATCACATTGGAAGCCTGCTTCAAATACTCGTCATCGCGGCCAGTGAAAAAGGACTGCCAATCTTTGGGGAAAAGGTCGTTGATGAAGATCATATCACCAGTGCCCCACGTGGAGACCATTCGGCCTATCTTGACATCGACTTTATCCGTGGGCTGAAAGGACAGACTCAAGTCGCGGATATCCGCATCGATTTCTTCTGTCACCGCATCAGCTAACAGATCGCCCTTGAACTGCACGAGAAAGGACTCAAAGTCGCGGCTCAGACGCAACTGCGTCCGCGCCTCGCCGATGCTCAGAGTATCCTCATGCGCATCATCAACTATCCGCACACCTAAGCGAGTTTCAGCAAAGCCGAGCAATTCGACCCCGTATTTATCATACAGTCGCTCGGCAAAGACCTGCTTCTCATCCGCCGCCCAAACCACGGTCGGCAGGACAGAGAGCACCAGGGCAGCCGCAATCTTCTTTTTCATGATACCTCCTTATTTCCGCACTTCCGCAGGCGGACGACGCAGATAGCGCTCAGTGAAGATGTCTTCCTTTAAGCCAATGTTGTACTTGATATTGCTAAACTTAGACACCGTGGAACTGCCAGCGGCAATATCCGTGACCTTGGATTCTGTCACTGTCGGAATGCCGTCAATCAGCTCGGTTTTTACTGCTTCAACGATGCGGAATTCTTTGCTGTTTTTATCCAAATACACAGCCTTCACTGGCAGAAAGGTTTTTTTGTCGATCTGCACAGTGTACGAGGAAAACTCCACCTCATTCGGTTTTTTCGGCGTATTTTTGATCAAATAATGCGTGTCAGTGCTTTGCGCCAGCTCGTGCGTGTCTTCAGCAAGATTACGGCCTGAAACATCCTCGTACATGAAATTGCTGCCGACAAAGGAAGTACGCTTATCCGAAGCGGCGATGCGTTTGACCAAATCCAAGGCAGGTAGGTACATCCAGCGGTCATCGTCTTTGTCTGTGTATTTATGCACCATAAAGACCATTTTGCTGACATCGCTGGGCTTCTTGAAATAGACATAAAAGAACTGCGCCCCGCCGTCCTCCTTATCTTTGCGCAGAATGATGAATTCCCGTGTACTTTGCCGTTTCTGGCTGTCAGTGATGGTCATGGCAACCTCAGCTCGCCCGTCATCACCGCCGTAATAGGCAGCTGTGTTGGCTTTCTGGATGATTTCATCCACGCTGGGATCAGCGGCGAAGGCCGGGACAGAGACTAATAGAGCGAAAAAACTGTACAGCATTGTTTTCTTCTTCATGGCATAATCCTCCTGTTTGATGAATAGTATTTGTCGCAAATGAACGATTTTAAAATCCCAACAATTTTTCTTCCGTCTTCAAAGTTATAAAGAAAACTGTCAATCGTGGCAATGGTATCCTTGAGCGAAAGAAATTGCCACAGCACTCCGTCTGTCACCACGCCATAAATCGGTGAAATAGGATTTTCTTCTTGTTCATTGAATATTCGTGCAGCCTCCATTTCTGCGATGCACTGAGCTAATCCACTGCTTAAATCTGATTTTTTCGCTTCAACCAGCATCACAACTGGCGAGGTGATATAGAGCTGATTCTCGCTTTTGCTGATCAATCCGTCTGGGTTTCCTGTAAGTCCTTTGCCTGCGTCAACGTTGAAGGTGTTTTGCAGAAAAAAGCTGACAGGCACATGTCGATCAAGCTCCATCAGCACATGATTGACGATCAGAGACTGCCGTCCGCTCTCCGTGTTGATGCGCACCGCCTTCGGATAAGCCATGCGCATGGTCTCAATAAACCATTGCGATACTTCCGCAGGCGGAACGTGCGCATAGAGTCCGTCTGCGTCATGAATGCTAATGCCAAGCTCTTTATGGATTTGATCGAGTGTTTTAAAATCGCTGTAGGACATTCTGCCTCACCCTTCCACCGCATGAATTTTTCAGGTTGCTGGCTGAAACAAGGCCATTCTTTTTTCCTGCGCTCAATTCCTGTTCAAGAATGAGGCTGTCATTTTTTCCATCGGACAGCTCCTCTTGACGAATGTGCTACCTCTCTTTTAAAGAGGAAGACTGCTCTCAATGAATGAACTTCTTCGTTCTTAAAGTTGGCCACACCTCTTTAAAAGAGGGCTTGTTCATTTTTTAAGAGAATGGCTCCACTCAAAAAGTAAGAAGGCACTCTTTAAAATATAACGACTGCTTTTTACGAAAGAGCCTCTCCTCTCTTTGAGCGGAGACGTTCTTGCAACGAACGGAGACCTTCCTTTCAAGAAAGGAAGGCTCTTTCCGTTACATTAGGCTGTGCGTTTGTCCCGCAAGCTGGATTGCTGAATTTATGCCCTAACTCCTCGGTTGCTCTTATGCTTGACCACCAGAAGCAGCTAATATTCTTGATCTGTCAAAACTTTTCTCCTTGATCAGATCATATTGTTCTGTATAAAGCTTCTTCATAACTTTAATTGTAATATCCAAGCACTCATCTCTATACTTTAGAGCATCTTTGTTTGTCACTTCCTTTGTTCCATGCACAATATTGCCTCTAAGCTTGTAGTAATATCTTACTTTTTTTCGAATATCCTCTTTCTTAAACTCCGGTGAATCTCCAAGAAGATTAGCTATGGAAACTGATATTCTGGAGCCAATTTTCTCATTCGCTCCAAATAGATTTTCCCACGCAATAACGGTATCTATAAAGGCATCAACAGGGCTTGTTCTTTGATTTATCGCCGAGAGTACTCTCCGTATCGCCAATCTGATATTCTTATCATTCGTATTTTTTACTCGATTGCACCAAGTTATCAATTCCTCTCGCTCTTTATCGTCTCTGATTATATAAAATGGCATTGCTGATCTTCTATCAGGGAGCCATCCAGCATTTACGCCATGACTTATCGGGTCAAATACCATTGTCCATGCGAGCGATACGCTTGCTGGAGGAATTTTGTAGCAAGATAAAGAAAAACATAAGGATATATTTTCTCTTGTTTATCGTTCATGGCTTTTGGCCATTTACCTGTGTCGTATTCATTTTGATTCATAAAATTCACTTGGTATGGCAGTGTGGTTTCTAAGGCAAAACCAAGTTGATATTGCTTGTCATTGAAACTTGTAACGGCTGAATGTCCCGGAATTAACTCAGATATTCCCTTGCTGACAGGACGTATTGCTCCCCAAAAAGTTTCAAATTCACCAATATCACCAATAGAAATGTTGTTGAATCCTAAAAAGGATGGGATTTCTACGAGGTTTCCGCAAGCACATTGACGAATAACATTGACCGTATCTTTAGCAGCTTCAGTAAACGACTCTAAGCTAAACTTCTCTCTCATTCGCATTAATACGAAAGAGTTGATTAGAATTCTTTAAGGTAAATCTATGAGGTGTATTACGCCGCCGTGTCCTTCGGAAGACATATACCATCCTTTTGTCTCCATAAAATCTTTCTTGCAGCTAAACATTGAAGATATTGAATCATCTTCCAAAAATGCTCCAAGCAAACTTCTTAATTCAGGAAATTGCCAAACTGGCTTACTCATACTGCTTAATATCATACTGGACGGCCAGTTCCATCCATTAGTATGTATAAGGAAAAGAGGATATATCTTATAAATTATCCTATTAAGGATAGATAAAAGTTTTTCGGCACCACATGGTTCATGGGTAACAACATTTCCTCCGTTCTTTTTTCGCCAAACATTAAAAATGTGCTCACCGTTACTAAATGAAGAGAATAAATCATAAAACATATATGGAGCAATATTTTCATGATCAACATATTTAACTCGAATATCTTTACATAGCGTTATAAACGCTTCCAAAGTATCCTTCTGGCTTTTCGTTAGCTTGATATCTTGCTTGGAAATATTCTCTGCGTCATCCTCCGAGATATTCATGATATAAGAAATTATCCTATTGCCCATTTTCTCCACAAATGGAGGAATCATTATTTTAGCCATTTTAATTCCTGTTTTTGGTAGTTTCATTACTTCCCGATGATGTCTTGTAGCAAGGCATTATCGGGAAGTTCCTTGCCTTGCCCCTACCCCTCAGTCTTTCATCACAAACGCCTTCATCACCGTCAGCAGGACTGGATTTCTCCTCCTTGAACTGAACACCAGTCAATGGTTGTTCAGCAGCAGCTTCAGCTCATCTATGGTGATGACGTTCAGCTTGGGAAAAGAAATCTCTTTCAGAATATTGAAATGCCTGTCATGCGTGACTATCGCGTCAGTATTTGCCGCAACAGCGCAATCTGCAAACTTGTTGTCATCGGCATCAGTTGGAATTAAGTTCCAGTTGTAATAAACAACTGTCCTGATCGCATTTGGCAGCAGAAGAAGAGTCCGAACAATATTTTTGGCAACAGTTGGAGAATATTTCACCGAAATAATCTCTTCGTACTCTGCAAGCATTTCTGTTGTAAAGGCAATCTCAAACTCCTGCTTGATCAGCCCTTGAAACAGCCAATGATACGGCGACCGACTGGAAATTGAAACCAGCAGGACGTTTGTATCAATGACAAAGCGCAGTTTATTCCTCATTGAGCCAGTCATCCATTGTCTGCGCAGTCATCCCGTTTTGCATCCATATCCTGTTCGCTTCACTGATTGCTTTGCTGCTGAAATGATCGGCCAGCAGTTGTTTTAGCTCTGTCAGCTCGTTGTCATCCAAGTTGGTTGAATACAATTTTACAAGCTCCATCTGCACATTGCTTAATGCGTGATGCCAAGAATGAAAACTGTCTTTTTGCACAGCTGCTGAATTCATAATGCGCCTCCGGCTGGTTAATAGAACATGTTGCTGCTATAGTTTTTATCAATAGATATCCTGCGAGCAATTATTTTTTCCCCTGCTTCAGAGGCAGCACACTGACCGCCCCTGATATCCGTCGCAATTAAACTTCAGCCTTCTCCGCAAACGCCTTCAGCTCCTTCTTGAACACCCAGCCCTTCATCACTGTCAGTAGGGCGGGCAGAATCCATAAGGTCGCGAAGCCGGAGTAGAACATAATTGAGGCCAAGAACACGCCCACAGTCTGATACGGCACCAGCGGGGCCAGTAGCAACGGAGTGAATCCCACCGCTATCACGATGATATTGCGGAGTATCGCTCTTGCTGGCTCATCAAACATGTCGCGGACAGCGGCAGCCCAATCGCCAGTTTTGGCCATCGTCATCCGAGTACGTTGAAGGAAGTGGATGGCAAAATCAACCGCCAAGCCCAAGGTCAGCGAGGACAGCACTGCTACCGGCATGTCGTAATCCTTGCCGATCCAGCCGAGGATGCCGTAAATAAACACGACAGTGAAAGTTAGCGGAATCATCGACAGCAGACCCCAGACCACAGAACGGAACATAAACGCCATCATGACAAAAACCATGACAAAACTGGAGAGAAAGGAATTTCTCATGCCTGTTGTCATCTTTGCTTGCCAGATCACGTTAATGTAAGTCAATCCTGCCCATTCATGCTTTAGTTCCACTGGCGGCGGATTTTTTGCAAAATACTGTTCCACGTCGGTAAGCACCCGCTCGGTGTCTTTGTTATCACCGCTTCGCAGCTGAATCCAGAGATTGGCCTTCGTGTAATCCGGTGTGACTAAATGCCAGAGGTCATCCGGCTTGTGACTGTTCTGGAAGGAAATCAAAGTCTCAGCCACAGCGTTGACTGTATCCGGGATGACAAACCGCTGCGGATTACCTTCATACAGCTCCTGATGCACCTTTTTTACTACATCGCTGATGCTGTTGGATTTCCCTACATCGCCCTGTTTGGCCAAGTGTGCTTGGAAATCGGCGAGATAGCGTAGCATGTCGGGCCGCTTGAAGATTTCCTTGCGGCTGCGAACTTTTTCCAAAGCCTCGATAGCCGCCGTCCAAAATTGGTAACCTGCTTCATCTTCTGCCGGAACATTGTCTAACTCACTGTTCCACGCCTCCGCCAAGCTGTCAAGCAGTGCTGCGCCGGGCTGCCCTGCCGCAGCTTCCTCGGCCACAGCCTTTAGTGCGGTTTCTTTCAAATCGCCAGACAGCAGATCCAGCTCTTTTTTCAGTAAATCAGCAGCTTCAGTAGAGGTCAGCTCTTTCGCCTCACCGGACAGTACAAGATAGGCTTCGTAAGTGCCGCCAAAATGGCTATTCAACACTCGGTCGGCCACGCGGACTTCATGACTTTTCTTGAACCACTTCACCGGGTTGTCATTGACCTGAATCATCGAAATACCGATCACACCCACCAGCATAATGCCGATGTTTACGCCGATCACTAACCAAGGTTTGCCGGATGAAGTTTTGCCGATCCAGCGCAAATGCCGGTTCAGCGGTGAGCTTGCATGAGCCGGATGCTCTGCGGATGCACCAAAATTCTCCAGACTGCTTTCTGGAATCAGCATGACATAAGCCGGAATGAACAGCATAGTCAGCAG
>JAGIXO010000005.1 GCA_026122915.1 Candidatus Electronema nielsenii
GCAAAGAGGTATTCATCTCATGCCGATCAGAAAGAAAAATTCAAAAAGAAAACATGGTGGTTTTGTTGAAAACGGCAAAAAATTCATTCGGAAGCGCATTGAATCAGCATTCAGCGTGATTAAACAGCTATTTCCAGCACATATTCACGCTGTCACGCATCAGGGGTTTGAGCTGAAAGTTCTTTTGTTTGTTTTAGCATATGGCATTGAAAAAGCAATGTTTTAGGTAGCAACTTGGGTAAGGAATAATGTCTCAAATCGTCAAAGATATATTGTTTGAAATTCAAGAGTGCAGATTATCAGGAAATGCTTTGACGTGCCGCACAACTGCTACTAACAAGAAGGACGATAGGGATATCAGAATTTATAAGCACGAATGTCCTTGGTGCAGCAATGAACTGCGAAGCAAAATATTTGATAATTTATCAAACGAACAAAATGTATCGTCAATAGAGTTCGCAAATAAGAAATCAAATGAAGAGTACGTTGACCACATGCTTGTTTTAGAAGTCCAAACGAGATTGGATTTTATTTTTGAGGGAATAAACATCAAGGCAAATAAACTGGCACTGCTTGAATTCACATGCGGAGAAATTGAAAGCGACAATGAATTTAAGGTTCAATTTAGAGATATTCCTATATCAAGGTAGGTAGGAGAGCCTTGCGATCCCCCTCCTTCTGCGTCGTGATACTCATCACGATTCGCCCGGATCGAGTAACCTTTTGCAGCGGCATAGAGGGAAGCGGCTTCCTTCTGCGCATTGATTCATTAACACAGGGAAATGGCAGAAAATAACGACAGTAAATGGGACAAGAACTTTGTTGCTGCTGTGGTAGTCGTTGGCGCGGTTGTCACAATCGCAACTCCTGAGCTGCGGAAGCTTTTTTGCTTGGAAAAGGACAACCCCGCACCTCAGCAGCAGACAGTGCAAACAGTTCCGCAGCCTTCGCCGACACCTGCGGAATCAGCAGCAGAGCCGAAACCAAAACCGCCAGTGGTTCATACGGCAAAAGAACCTGCTGTCCCGTATGAATGCACCATCGGCGACAACAAAAGCGAGTTTGTCGAAGAGGCGAATACTAACCTTTCTGTTAAGTTTCATAATATCGGAGGAGAGGATACTGCCATCGTCACTATTACACCTGATGTCAAGGAGCAAATAATTCTTCCAACAGTTGGTAGCGGCAGCAAGGAGTTTTCCTCATCAACCGGGATTTTCCTTTTCCACGTCCTCAATGTGGATTGGAACAGCAGGACAGTCACGGTTCAGGTGAGCCGGAAATCGTAATAAAAATTGGAATGATTCTATGAAAAAAGGCTACTTCGGACAATGGGGCGGGGCGTTCATCCCGGAAGTGTTGCATCAAACCTTTGCCGAGCTGAACGCGGCCTACGAGGCGGCGCGGGCCGATGCCAGCTTCTGGCAGGAATACGTTGACCTGATGGCCAACTATTCCGGCAGGCCCACGCCATTGACTTATGCGGAGAACCTCTCCAAGCAGCTCGGCGGGGCGCGGATTTACATCAAGCGAGAAGACCTCAACCACACTGGCGCGCACAAGGCCAACAATGTCATGGGCCAAGGCTTGTTAGTCAAGCGCATGGGCAAGAAGCGGGTCATCGCTGAGACCGGTGCTGGTCAGCACGGTGTGGCTACGGCAACGATGGCCGCCCGCTTCGGCTTTGCCTGCACGATTTACATGGGCGAAGAGGACGTGGCCCGGCAGCGGCCCAATGTCTTCTGGATGGAGAAGCTCGGCGCGACCGTGGTGCCGGTGAAAGACGGCTCGCGCACCCTCAAAGACGCGATCAACGAGGCGTTTCGCGATTGGGTAGCGAGCATGGACACGACGCATTATGTCCTTGGTACGGCCTGCGGGCCGCATCCCTTCCCGGAAATGGTGGCGTGGTTTCAATCCATCATCGGCCAAGAGGCGCGGCGGCAGATCATCGAGCAGCGCGGGGCTATGCCGGACAGGGTTTATGCCTGCGTCGGCGGCGGCTCGAACGCGATGGGCATCTTCCAAGGTTTCCTTGATCAGCCAGAGGTGGAGCTGATCGGCGTGGAAGCGGGCGGCAAAGGACTTGACACCGGCAAACACGCCTCCCGAATGCTGACTGACCGCGCTGCGGCAGGTATCGCCCAAGGCTACAAAACCATGTTCCTGCAAGACAGCGACGGCCAGATGCTTGACACGCATTCGATCTCCGCAGGGCTGGATTATGTCGGCATTTCGCCGATACTCGCTGATCTGGGCGAGAAAGGCCGGGTGCGCTTCGAGGCGGCCACGGATGAGGAAGTGCTCGCGGCCCTTCAGCTGACCATGAAGACGGAAGGCATCATCCCGGCCTTGGAATCGGCCCACGCCTTTGCCCAGGCGATCAAAGAGGCACCGCAGATGTCCCGCGAGCAGGCGATTATCATCAACATGTCAGGCCGGGGCGACAAGGACATCTTCACCATCGCCCATGCCTTTGATGATCCGTCGTGGAAGGAGTTTATTATCGGACGGGCTGAGGAGTATCGAACGAAATAGGCGCGTCTGCTGCGCATGAGGCGGAAAGAAGGAAAAAATGAACGACATATTGCCAAAGAGCAGGATATGCGATACACAGAGACTGCGCTGACTTTTTATTTGATGAAAATTCGCGGCTGAACCTTGACTGCGGGCGGCTTTTCCCGCTGAAGATTCCGGCAATCCGGCCTGTGGAACCTATGAGCGAAAAAAAATACACCCTTCTCATCATCGATGACATCATCGACAACTTGATGCTCCTCGGCGAGGCGATGTCGCCTGCTTACAAAATCAAGGTGGCGACCAGCGGGAAGCAGGGGCTTGAGCTGGCTGTGCAGGAACCGCTACCGGACTTGATTTTGCTCGACATCATGATGCCGGGCATGGATGGCTATGAGGTCTGCCGCCGCCTTAAGAAGGACAGCAGTACCAAGCACATTCCGGTGATTTTCCTGAGTGCATTAGATAAGGAGAGCGACGAGCTGCAAGGGTTAGATGCAGGCGCGGTGGATTTCATCACCAAGCCTTTCAAACTGGAAATTGTCCGCGCTCGGATTAGTACGCAGCTCGAATTATTGAAGATGCGGCAGCAGCTTCAGGAAGCACGGCTACGGGCCGAGGCTGCATCGCAATCGAAATCGGTTTTTCTCGCCAACATGAGCCATGAAATTCGCACGCCGATGAGCGCGATCATGGGCATGACCGATTTAGCCTTAGAAAAGGCGGTTGATTCCCAGCAACGAAGCTATTTAGAGACGGTCAAGCTGTCTGCCGACTCCTTGCTTTCGTTGATCAACGACATCCTCGATTTCTCGAAGATCGAGGCAGGCAGATGGAATTAGACGAGCATCCCTTTGTCCTCGCCGAAGCGGTGGAGGCTGCTGTGCGCACAGTTTCGGTGCTATCGCAGGAAAAGGGGCTGGACATTTTTGTCGATATCGCGCCCTCTGTCCCGGCGATGGTCGATGGCGACAGTCTGCGTTTCCGCCAGATCATCCTGAATCTCCTCAGCAATGCGATCAAATTTTCTGAAAAAGGCCCAATTCGCATAACTGTCGTCCCGGACAAAATCGGGCCAGAGACGATTGCGGTGCGGGTGGCGGTAATCGACCGAGGTATCGGAGTTAAGGCGGACAAAATCAGCTCGATCTTCAGTGCCTTCTCGCAGGAAGACAGTTCGGTTTCGCGCAAATTCGGCGGTACGGGCTTGGGTCTTGCTATCTGCCGCCAGCTTTGCGAGCTGATGGACGGCACGATCAGCGTACAGAGCGAACAAGGCAAGGGGACAACGTTTACCTTTGTTGTTATTTTCGGCCTTACTTCCCAAGAGTTGCCGCAGAAAAAAGTTGTTGCTTCGTTAGAGGAGATCAAGCTCCAGCCGGTGCGTATTCTGTTGGTTGAAGATAACCCGGCCAACCGCTTCCTGCTCCGGGTGGTATTAGAAAAGGACCAGCATCAGGTGATAGAGGCGATCGATGGCGTGGAGGCACTACATGTCCTGCTCGACGATGACCGTTTCGACCTGATTCTATCAGATGTACAGATGCCTCGCTTAGACGGCTACAGCCTGACGCGGCTTATCCGCTTCTGTGAACAGGGAGAAGAGCTGGATGACAATACCTCTGATAAATTAGAAGCCAGCTTGATTGACCGATTACGCCGCCGCTTGCACGGTCGGCACCGCTTGATCATCGCCATGACCGCCAATGCTATGAGTGGAGATCAAGAAAAATGCTTTGATGCAGGCATGGATGACTACTTGACTAAACCTATTGACAAAAAACAGCTCGCTTGCACTCTGCGTCGCTGGCTGCCTGCGGCCTGATTTGGCTTTGAGAGGATGCGACACGCGGCTCTGTTGTAGAAAAAATCACTCGCACGACAAAGCAGACTTTCCTTTTCAGCGGGTTCGTTTTAAATATAGATCAGCAGCCGGTTTCATTGGCACTGCCATCAACTTTTGGAGAACTCATGGATCATCGCCACAACCTACCCGACTTTATCGCGGCCTTGCTGCGCCCGGAAGCCTATCCGCATCCCGCCGCCGATGTGCGGCTGGTGCAAACTCACATTTCCTTCGTCCTCATCGCAGGCGATTTCGTCTATAAATTCAAGAAGCCAGTTGATTTCGGTTTTCTTGATTTTTCCACCTTGGAGCGACGCAAGCGTTGCTGCGAGCAAGAGCTGCTGCTCAATCGCCGCCTCTGCTCGGAAATTTATCTCGACATGGTCAAGGTGACGCAGGAAAACAGTGGCTTTGCCCTCAACGGTACCGGCAACGTGGTGGAATACGGCGTAAAGATGGCGCGGATGCCAGAAGAAGGCATGATGATCAATGTGATCAAAGCGGGTAAATTAGACCGCGAGCAGATTGATGCCATTGTTGATCGGCTGATTCCCTTTTATCAGCAGGCAGAACGCAGCCCAGAGATTGATGCGTTCGGTGCCGCGACCGCTGTAGCGGTTAACATTTTGGAAAATTTCAGCCAAACCGAGGGGTTCATTGGCAAAGGTAGCCTGACTCGCGAGCAATTTGACCGCATCTCCAGCTGGTCAAAAGCCTTTCTTGCGCAAGAAAATCGCTTCAATCAGCGCGTTGCGGGCGGCTACATCCGTGATGGCCACGGCGATTTATATTCGGCCAACATCTGCATTGCGGACAAGATTTATATCTTTGACTGCATCGAATTCAACCAGCGCTTCCGCTATTGTGACGTGGCCAGCGATGTGTCCTTCTTAGCGATGGATTTGGATTTTCACGGCTTGCATGAGTTGTCCGAATATTGCATCGACCGTTTCAGCCAGCTTTCAGGCGACAGCGGCCTGCGCGGAATGCTGAACTTTTACAAGTGCTACCGTGCTTATGTGCGCGGAAAAATTGGCCTCTTCACTGCGGCTGATCCGGCGGTTGACGAGGCGGTACGCAAAAACTGCACCGAGGCAGCGGCTAAATATTTTGCGCTCGCGGAAAGCTATGCCGTCTAAGCCAACAATGTATGTTTTCTTCGGCCTAATCGCGTCAGGGAAATCGACGCTGGCCGAGCTGTTCGCCGCTGAACGCGACTTGCCGTATTTCAACTCTGACCGGGTACGCAAAGAGCTGGCAGGCATTGCGCCGACGGAACGCCGTCCGGCTGACATGGGCGAGGGAATTTATACCCCAGAGTTGAGTGCTAAAACCTATCAGACGATGCTCGACCGGGCGGAGCAGGCAGTGCAAAACGGCGCGGCTGGCGTGGTGTTAGACGGCTCGTACAGCATTGCAAAAGGACGCAGCGCGGTCAGGACGTTGGCAGAAAGTTTGGGTGTAACAACGCTGTTCATCCTCTGCGCCTGCTCAGAAGCGGAAACCAAACGTCGCCTTGCGCTGCGGGCCAGCGACCCGAACGCGGTCTCGGATGGCCGCTGGGAGATATTTGTCCGCCAGAGAGAGCAGTTCGAGCAGCCTGATGAGCTGCCGCCGGAAATGCTGCTCCGGCTGAACACGGAAGCGGAGCCGGAGGCATTGCTCAGACAGATCAACCCCTCACCAAGGAACCGGAAATGACCAAAATCTACCACCTCAGCTATCCGAAAGAGAACTCCAGCCAGCCAATCATCTGCCAGCTCGTCAAGCATTACGATGTGGAGTTCAACATCCTCAAGGCGGAAATTCTGCCGCAGCGCGACGGCTACGTGATTCTGGAGCTGAAGGGCCTCAAGGAGAATATCAACGCCGCGCTTGATTATTTCAAAAGCTTGGGAGTCAAGGCGGAGCGCATTGCAGGCCGAGTGCATAGGGATGAGAAAAAATGCTTTCAGTGCGGAGCCTGCACCGGCATCTGCCCAGTCGGCGCATTGCACATTCAGCAGCCAGAAATGACGGTCGTTTTTGAGCCGGAGAAATGCACTGGCTGCGGACTATGCGTCACAGGCTGCCCAGTGCGGGCGATGGCGGTTTCCTTTGATCCGGCCACTGAAGAAAGCTGCGTCATGGCCTGAGGAGTTCACCCCAGCAACAACGCGCAACAAAGGAAGGCTTTATGAATTCCAGCAGCGGCTCGGCATCTTTTTTCAACAAAGTTCCTTGGACCTTTTTCGTCATCATTTATCTCGTGGTGACGCAGGTTATGGAGATTCCTTTAGACGGCGTGCCGGGATTTGTCCTGATCGGCCTCGGCGTGTTCGTGCTCTTTGCCGAATTCTTCAAGTCCGGCGACATCGGCTTGGCGGTTTTCATGATTGACGTGGTCACGTCCGTGATCGGGCTGGTGGCCGCCACTGTCCTGCTCTGCTATTTGGTCTGGGAAATGGGCCAGCCGCTGACCTTTTACCATTGGTTCGGCTACACCATCCTGCTTGGCGACGCTATTTTCAGCCCGCTCAACTCCTTCCGCACCGCATTGCGGAATTTTGGCGTGGGAGCGTGAAGGATTGTCATGCCGCAATCGTTAGACAGGCTGACCATCAAAGGCTTCAAGTCCATTCAGTCGCTGGAGAATTTCGAGCTGCGGAATCTGAATGTGCTGATTGGCGGCAACGGGGCGGGAAAAAGCAATTTCATTGATTTTTTTCGCCTGCTGCGGGCCATGATGGAGCTGCCGTTACCCGGTATTACCAACGCAAGCCTGCAATCGTATATTGCCGGCGGCGGCGGCAGCGATGCCTTTTTATTCAATGGGTCGTATGTCACACCTTGGATTGAAGTCGAAACAATGTTTGGCAAGAACGGTTATCGTTTTAAACTAGTTCCTACTGTAGAAGAAGTTTTTTATATTTGTGATGAAGCAAGATATTATGCTGGCGGAAAAGCAAAATGGTGGGAATTAGGCAGCGGATATTCTAAACCAGAATTGCTTGAAGATAAAAATAAACCGGGAGCTTCTGGGTATCGTAGTGCTTCATATTACGTTTACAATGCTATTTCTTCATGGAAGATTTACCATTTTCACGATACCAGCAAAGACGTGCCAATTGCACCGATGCGTGGCTGGGAGACTATTGATGATTCAGAATATCTCCGATTTAATGCGGCAAATATCGCTCCATTTCTATATTCTTTAAAAGAATATTGTACTGATTCGTATCGACAAATAATTGATTCTGTTAGTTTGGTTGCGCCATTTTTTGGAGATTTCATTCTCAAGCCAAACGCGCAGGAAAAAGTGCGGTTGAACTGGCATCAGAAAGGCTCTGATTATCCCCTGCGGCCATACCATCTTTCTGACGGCACGCTGCGTTTCATCTGCCTTGCCACAGCACTGCTTCAGCCAAATCCGCCCTCAACGATGATCATTGATGAGCCGGAACTGGGGCTGCATCCTTACGCCATCGAAATATTGGCGGAGCTGATTCAAGCAGCGGCGGAAAAAACACAGCTTATAGTCTCCACGCAATCTCCGGCCTTGGTTGACTGTTTCCAGCCGGAAGATGTGGTGGTGGTCACAAGAGAAAAAGGCGCATCCGTCTTCAAGCGGCTGAACGCGCAGGAGCTGTCCGCCTGGCTTGAAGACTACTCTTTAGGCGACCTCTGGCGCAAAGGTGTTATTGCAGCAGGTCCTTCTTATGAGTAAGGTGGAAGTATGCATTATTGTGGAAGGGCCGACTGAGCAGATATTTGTCCGTGATTTTCTTGCCCCGGCAATGTCCGAGAAAGGAATCTATCTCCACTCCGCCCGCATTGGCAGTCCTGGTCATAAAGGTGGCAACATCCGCTTTGAGCGGGCCAAGAACGACATCGGCAATTTCCTCAAGCAGCGGCCAGACATCTACGTGTCAACAATGTTTGATTATTTCAGAATTGATTCGAACTGGCCGGGAAAAGAGCAGATCAGCGGGCAAGTGAAAAGCGGAGTTAGGCTGGCCGCCACTCAAAAAGCTGAACTGCTTGAAACTGCGACGCGCCATAAAATTGTTATGAGCTTCGGCGGCAACAATGCCGACCGCCGCTTCATTCCCTACATCGCCATGCACGAGTTTGAAGCCCTGCTCTTCAGTGATCCCGTTGTGCTGGCGGAAAAGATCAAGGTTGAGCCGAAGTCTGTGCAGCAGATTCTTGCCAAATGCGGCAGCCCGGAAGAAATCAATGACCGCCCGGAAACCGCTCCGTCGAAACGAATTGCCGCGTTGACGAGCGGATACAAGAAGATTGTCATGGGCAGCAGCATTGCTGAAGCCATCAGCATTGCAACCATGCGTCGGCAGTGCCCACATTTCAATCAATGGCTGACCAATCTTGAGCAGCTTCACAAAGAGATATAAATTTCAACCTTTGCAAATACCGCTATGAATACTTGGAACAAATCTTCTTGGAAAAACAAAACCGCTCTTCAGCAGCCTGAATGGCCTGCGTCAGAACTGCGCGAAGCTACGGAACTGCTCTCGCACCTGCCGCCGTTGGTGGCTGCGGGTGAAATCCGCGAACTCAAAGAACATTTAGCTAAGGCAGCTAAAGGCGAGGCTTTTTTGCTCCAAGGCGGCGACTGCTCAGAGGAGTTTGTCCGCTGCACCGCTCCGAACATTAAAAGCACCATGAAAGTGCTGCTGCAAATGGCCGCGATTTTGACCTATGCGGGCGCAGGCCGGTGATCAAGGTAGGCAGGATGGCAGGCCAGTACGCTAAGCCGCGCTCCAGCCCCACCGAAATGGTAAACGGCGTGGAGCTGGCCAGCTACCGGGGTGATATGTGCAACTCGCAGGCCGCTGATCCTGAAGCCCGCAAAGCTGACCCGCAACGGATGCTCAAGGGCTACTATCTTTCTGCCGCCACCCTCAATCTACTGCGAGCTTTCGCCCAAGGCGGCTTTAGCTCGCTGCACAATGTGCATAAGTGGAATCAAGAATTTGTTAAAAATTCGCCGGTCGGCGGCTCCTACGAGCAAAGCGTGGCCCGGCAGATCGAGCGGACGCTGACCTTCATGGAGAACATCGGCATCCACACCGACATGCCGCAGATCAAGGAGGTGGAGTTCTTCACCTCACATGAGGCCTTGTTCTTAGATTACGAGGAATCGCTGGCCCGCGAGGATTCAGAGGACGAAGTGCGGGGCCGCTGGTACGATTGCTCCGGCCACATGCTCTGGATCGGCGACCGCACCCGGCAGTTGGGCGGTGCGCATATTGAATTTCTGCGCGGGGTGCGCAATCCGCTGGGGATGAAGGTGGGGCCGTCGCATGAAATCAGCAACATCCTTGATGTGATCCAGCAGCTCAACCCGGACAACGAAGAAGGCAGAATGACCCTGATCACCCGCTTTGGCGCGGGCAAAGTGGAGCAGTATCTGCCGCCGCTGATTCGGGCCGTCAAAGGCGAGGGACTGAATGTGCTCTGGTGCTGCGACCCGATGCACGGTAATATTCGCAAATCCTTGAGCGGTTGCAAAACTCGCAGCTTTGAGGATATTCTGTCAGAATTACAACAATTTTTTGCCGTTTGCCAAATAGAAGGCGCAGTACCGGGTGGGGTGCATTTTGAGCTGACCGGCAAAGATGAGCAAACCGGCGATGTGACCGAATGCACCGGCGGCGCAGCGGGATTGAGCGATGAGCAGCTGGGCCGCAACTACTGCACTGCCTGCGATCCTCGTCTAAATGCCGAGCAGTCCTTAGAAATGGCCTTTAGAATTGCTGAGATGATCAAAGAAAGCTGATGATGAAGCACAAGTGGCGATTCGTGAATCGCCACTTGATACGAGGAAAATGCAAGATCAGCTTAAACTATGCAGCCTTGATAAGGTTTTTGCTCTCTTAATCCAACGGTACCAACACTTCCCTTGACCTTGAACCATCAGACGGCCCGATGATGCCATCCCGCTCCATCATATCGATCATCCGAGCGGCGCGGTTGTAGCCCACCCGTAGCTTACGCTGGAGCATCGAAATCGAAATCTGACGGGTTTCTTTGACCACCGCTACTGCCTGATCGTAGAATTCATCGTATTCATCCTCGCCGTTTTCGCCGCCTGCAGCTTCCTCCTCAGTAATTTTGAGAACCGATTCGTCGTAGTCAGCCCCGCCCTGTGCTTTCAGGAAATTGATAATCCGCTCAGTTTCTTCCTCGGAGATGTACGCCCCGTGGATGCGCTGGAGCTTGGCGGCACCCGGCGGCATAAAGAGCATGTCGCCCGCGCCGAGGAGATGTTCGGCTCCAGAACTGTCGAGGATAGTGCGTGAATCGACCTTTGAGGAAACTTTGAAGGAAATCCGAGTGGGAAAGTTGGCCTTGATCAAGCCGGTGAGAACATCGACTGAAGGTCGCTGCGTAGCCAAGATGATGTGCATTCCGGCGGCCCGTGCCATCTGCGCCAAGCGGGCAATTGAAGTTTCTACGTCCTTGGAAGCCACCATCATCAAGTCGGCTAACTCATCGACAATGATGACGATGTAAGGCAGCTTTTCCTCGGAAGTTTCGTTATAGGAGGTGATGGATTTGACCCGCGCTGCCTCCAGCAGCTTGTAGCGTCGCTCCATTTCTCGCACCGCCCAAAGCAGGGCGCGACTGGCCATCTTTGGCTCAACCACCACCGGATGGAGCAAATGAGGAATGCCCTCATAGGTCGAAAGCTCGATCCGCTTGGGATCGACAAGGAGCAGGCGCACTAAGTCCGGCGTAGCTTTGTAGAGGATGGAGCAGATGAAAGCATTAATCGCCACCGACTTGCCCGCGCCCGTGGCTCCGGCGATAAGCAGATGCGGCATCTTGGCTAAGTTGGCCACGGCGGGCTGACCAACGACATCAACACCGAGGGCAATAGTCAGGAAGGAAGCTGAGTTCTGGTACGCGCTACCGAGCAAAATGTCGCGGAGAAAAACCGTTTTGCGCTGAGGATTGGGTATCTCAATGCCAATGGCCGCTTTGCCGGGAATTGAACCGACCACCCGCACCCGATCTACCTTCAGCACCATCGCTATATCATCAGCCAAGTTGACGATCTTGTTGATCTTGATACCCGCTGCTGGGGCAAATTCGTAGGTTGTTACCACCGGCCCTGGCGAAACTCCAACTATTTCTCCTTCAACCGCAAAGTCGAGCAGCTTGGCCAGCAAGATTTTGCTGACTTCATCATAATGCTGCCGGTCGATTTCAATGTCTTCTTGGTTATTCTCCTCCAGCAAAGAAATCGGCGGTAACTGGAAGTCCCGTTTGATGATTGGCTTCTTTTTAGGCAGATTATCGGATGTTGCGGTTGATTCCGACTCGCGGATAAAAGGCAGCTTTTGGACAATAACCGACAGGCTCGGCAAAATCTTCATCGCTTCTTCAGCCTGCGGCGGCGGCAGTAGAGCTTTGCGCTGCTCCCGCTCTGCCTGCCAATCAGCCAGTTTTTCCTGTGCAACCAAGGCTCCTTCCGCTGTTGTTTTCACTGCCGCCGTTGTCTGTTCCCACGTCCAAGCGGCAAATGCGAGGGGTGAAAAACGGATGGCTGCCATGAGCGAAAAGAGCAAAAGCAACAAGAGAAGCAGCACCGAACCAACCGTACCCAGCACACCTTCCAGTAGTCCCCAGATCAGGTGGCCGAGAAAGCCACCCGGCAGGATGGAATTTATTGAAAAAACAAGCTGCTCTGCCCAAGCCAGTAACCCCGATGCAGCCAGTAAAACACCGGTCAGCCCGGCAACGATGAAAGGTAGGCGATCAAAAACGGCGCGGGCGGTGAGGACAGCAATGGCAAGATAGAAGAGCAGCAGCGGTGGGAAAAACGAAATCAGTCCAAAAAAGGAGAGCAGATAACGGGCCGTGTAATGACCGAAGTGACCACACCAGTTTTCCGCCGGAAGCTGGGGTAAGGGCTGCTGGCCGAGCAGAGGCAGGCTGTAGCTGATCAGACTGAGCAGCAGAACTGCGCCGAGAAAGAGGCAGGTGACTGCCGCCGCCTCTTGATGCAGAGCTGCTTGGTTGCGCGGAGGCATTTTGTGTCAGTTTGCAATGAAATAAAAAGAAAATCAGCATATTGCACAATCGCAACATGCTAATGAATGTTCAATTATAATCCGCAACTAACTGATGCCGCAAGAGCTTTATGATCCTTGAACTCTTTCATTAAGTTCCTGTCCGAACCACACCCACAGCCCGTAAATCATTTGACAGGCAACAAGAGCGAACAGCACAAGAAGAAATGCAAGCGGACTGCTGGCTATACTCTCTGTCCATCCAAGAGCCGTTGCTAGTAAACCGGCAAGCAATTTCAGAGTAGGACTCAGAACCGGATGCGTTGGCTCATCTTTGCCTCTGCGTAAGGTCAGTTCTAACAAAGCCATTGCGATCAAGGCGCAGCCAATCGCAACAGCGACAAGCTGCCGCACCTCTACAGCAAGCAGGTCATTTCGGCCAATTGCAGATGAAATTCCAGCCCCGGCAGCAGCTATAGCCATGACCAAGGGCAAATGCAGATAGCCCCAAGCAAACCCCCATCCTGTTCCGGGCTTTGGTGGGCGGCGACCGATAAAATCAAAATAAATCCACCAGAAGCCAAAACCAAGCGCCACACCCAAGGATGCCTCCAGAAAAAGCGGCAGTGTCAGTTGCCGCACCTCGGCCAAGCCATTGACAACGCCGACAACCATCTCACCAAGGACGATAAGAACAAGCAGACCAAATCGCTCCGGTCGTTTCGATGAACTTAAACGAGGCAATTTCATCTGATGCGCTGCTGTTGTCAATGGTGTGAGCAAATCGGAACACAATGCAGCAGCAAAAAGCCAGAAGCCAAGATATGTTCCGATAAAAGCTGCGGGCAATGACAGAGCGGCTGAAATAATAAATCCAATGATGAATCTGCTTCCTGTTGGTCGAAATAAAGGAATGTGGAAAACTGCCCGCATCCATAACAAGGTCAGAATAAGACGAGCGGTTGTGTAAGATAAAACAATACCTTGAAATCCTTCCTGAACACCATGATGAGCAAAAACAGACAATCCTATCACCGGCAGCATCAGCAGGAAGGTGAACAGACGAATTTCAAGTCCGTTGGATTCAAACCGCTCATTATAATTTGTGAATCCTATCCATATCCACCAAGCTGGTATGAACAACATGGAAAATTCTGCTGCGCCTTGCCATGATAAATGCTCATGCAGACCATGCGATATCTGCGCAATGGATGCGACAAAAAACAGATCGAAGAAAAGTTCGAGCCACGTCACTTTTCGATGCTCTCCCTGTTCTTCTTTATAATTGAGTGCCGGCAATTCCCAAAGAATACGTTTAGCCATAAACTGCTCATTCAACAGTTGAATAAAACATAAAAAAACGGTTGGACACTGGAAGCGTCCAACCGTTCACGCAAGTTTTGATATCGCACATCAAAGTTGCCGAGCCATCACCATCCGTAGCGTTTCAATCCTTTTTCCAGCACCTCAATCATCAGCTCGCCGACCAGCCTAGAATCTTGCGTGGAACGTCCGGTCAGAAACGGATAATCGAGAATTGTGGAAATAGTATGGCCCACGCCGCCGTGATATTTTCCATCTGGCCCGGTGGCATCGCGCAGAATGTATTCCAGCGGATAGAACGGCGGCCCGAAATTCAGGGGACTCGTCAGGAAGCCCGTGCCGTCCTTGTAGTCATATTCACGCGCATGACCGGTGACATGCTTGCCCCAGATGATGCTCTTGCGGTCAGTCCAGTCGCGGGCAAACGCCAAGCAGGTGACGCTGTAGCATTCCGCCACAATCAGCTTGCCTTGCGCAAGGAAACCGAGAATCACGTCATGCAGCCGCTCGTTGTTGACCATGTCCACCATCGGGCCGCTGCCGCCAGGCAGCAGGAGCGCGTCGTATTGCTCCAGCTCCTTCCAGCATTGGTTGCGCTTGTTGTGATACGCTTCCAGCTCAAGCCCGAAGTTTGGAGAATTGAAATACGGCATCTGCGGAAACCATGCCGAGAGATTGACCGGATTGTCCAATCTCGTGGATTCATCCACCTCTCTGGTACGTTTCGCATAATGCTCATCCGTGACCACTTTGTGCAGCGGCGGATCAAAATAGCCGACCTCCATGCTGGGCGGCAAAGCATGGGCGCGTTTGCCGGTCGGAGTCATGAACACTGTTTCGTAGCCCTTGGCATCCAGCACATCCAGCGGGCCGACCAGCTCTTCGCCCCAATAGCCCCATTCTGACAAACAGCAGAGAATCTTTTTCATCCTGATGCACCCTCCAATTTTTATTAATTCATTCCAGCGGCACTGGATTTTTTTCGTCAATGTACCCTTGGGCCAGTTCAATAATGTTGCCTTCCGGGTCGGCGATCCAGACTCCGCGCCAGCCTTTCAGCCAAGCATCAAAGTTGAACGGCCCCAAGGTAACGCAGGCATCACCGCCCATTTCAGCCAGCTTATCATCCACGCTGTCCACGGCAAAGGCTATGTGCCGCCAGCCTGGATACCACTGCCCGTCCTCCTTCATCGACGGCACAGGTGATTCCTCCTTGGCCTGAAACAGTTCCAGATAAAAATCGCCTGATTTCAGAAAAATGATCTGCGTGTCGCCAACCGGCACGACCCGCGCCCGCCTGAAGCCGAAATGCCTACAGTAAAACCGCTCAATGACGGCCATGTCCTTGCAGGCGATGCCGACATGATTGAATCTCGCTTTCGTCACAAAAGCCTCCTTATCGCTCGCTCAACATGTCAATGATCCTGCGGGCAAAGAGATGGCAATGCCCACCTGTGCGTCCGGTGACAAGATCGCCGTCCACCACGACATCCTCATCTGTATAAACCGCGCCGTAGTTTTTCGCGTCGCCAATCAAGTTGTTGTGGCAGGTCAGCCGTCTTCCCTGAACCACTTCAGCAATCGGCGAGGTCAGCCACAAACCGTGACAGATAATCCCTTTAATGATGCTTTTTTCGGCAAAAGCCCGTTGAAGGAATGCAGCAGCAGGTGATATGCGGTTGACATCTTCGGTATATCTGAGACGGTCTGCAACAATCGCGGAAGGGACGATAATAGCTGAGAAAGAACGAAGCGTTTCATCATCCATGTCCTCAAAGCTCTCGCGGCATTCAAAAGGAACCTGCCATTCATGACCTTTGAATATCAGCGAATTCTGTCCCCAGAGACGGGTTAGAAAATGCAGTTCTGCCCCTTCTTCAGGAAAGCGGTGCTCGTAATAGAAGATTTCCTTCTCATAGTAATCGCCCTCCATTAGAATGGCGATCTTCTTTCCTTGCAATCTCATTCGGATATCCTTTTTTACAGCCGGGCAAAACCTGGCGCATATTTGAACGGCTCAACTGTGGCGTTATAGGTGACAATCTCCAGTCCGTAGGCGTTCTTGCCCGACGCTCTGACCGTCCACTGCTGCGTGGCATCTATTGACACCCGCTTGCTCTTGGCTTCCGGGGCCACCCACCAGCTGGCCTGCCATCCGACCACCACATTCACGACCGCCGTTTCGCCTTCAAGACGCGCATCGACTGTCTGAACATAATGATTTTCATCGAAAAAAATATTGGTGACCCGGTCGTACCATGCCTTGAAGCTTTTGAAATCCCGAATATCACCGTCCGGGAACTGCATGTTCAGACCTTCATCGGCCAAAAAGGCATATGCATCAGCCAGTGGAACATGAAAGTCCAAGGCACGATACCAAGCTGCGACAAATATCCTGATATTCTCTTCGTTCATACTGTAATCCTCATGTCTCCTCTTTTCAGGAAAGCTAACAAGCTGATTTGAGGATATGGAGAACATCTTCTTCCTCAAGTTTCTTGAAAGTTCCCATTGTGCCAAAACGAAGTGCCCGCTTTGCAGCGATCGGCAGTATATCTGGATCAACCCCGGCTTCACTCCAATTCGTTGGAATTCCGAGTGAAGACCAAAACTCAATGGTCTTGTGAATTCCTTCCATGCCGAGTTCAATATCACCCCTCCCGTTACGTGGGATATTCCATACTTCCGAGGCATAGCGTGCGAAACGTGCCGGATGATCGCCAATTACGTATTTCATCCAAGCTGGGAAAATAATAGCCATGCCCAAGCCATGATTGAGGTCTGTTAACGCTGTAATCTCATGCTCAATAAAATGAGAAGTCCATTCTGGGATCACACCGGTAATGTTCTGTGCACTGCATGACCAGAGAGCCGCATACATCAATTCTGCACGGGCCGCATAATCTTCTGGATACGAAATAACACGAGTACCACAGGTGATAATTGTTTTCAGAGCACCTTCTTTCATTCTATCCAGATATTCCGTGTTTTCGGACTGGCTGAAGTATTGCTCAAAATAATGCGTCATCATATCAGCTATACCGTATGCGGTCTGGGCTGCCGACAAGGTATAGGTCAAGGTTGGATCACAAATCGAAAATCTCGGATAAAATACCGGATTCATATGCAGCAGTTTCTCGTGCGGTGTGCCTTCCTCCCATTTCGTTACGACAGAAGTTAAATCGAACTCAGATCCGGTGCCTGCCTTTGTTATCACTACACCTATCGGAAGTGCCTCACGAGGGATATTCTTCTCGGCATCAGGCACACGCCTGAGAAAATCTGAGAAAGCATTCCAGATATCAAAATCTGATTTTGCACCAGCAGCAATTGCTTTCGCAGTATCGCTCACGCTTCCGCCGCCAACAGCGAGAATAAAATCAATCTTCTCCTCATGGCAGAGATCAATGCCTTTGTAAACCATATCCATCCTAGGATTCGGATGCACTCCTCCAAAATCAATCCAAGAAATATCTGCATCTTGAAGCAGATTGACGATCCTGTCATAGACACCATGCTGCCTGATATGCTTTTCTCCGTATACAAATAGGACTTTTCTGCCATACGGAAGAATTTCTTGAGCAAGATTATTAATCTGCCCATTGCCAAACAAAATTTTTGTCGGCGAATGATAAACAAAATTTTCCATCTGCATATCCTCCTTCAGGATTGAATAATTCCTATCTGACGCATTAAGCTGAAATCATTTTCGTTGACATGAACTGTCAGTATTTTCCCCTTTGACATTGTAAAAATGTCAATACCATAATCCTCTATGAATTTTTCTGTAGGAGCTGCTCCGAGAAATTCTCCTTTGTGCGTTCCTGTTATCTTCCAGCGTACGGCGACCTTGTCGCCGTCAACCGCTTCCCGGTCAATACTGAATTTGATATCCGGAAACGCGTTTCTAAGGTATTGAACAAAACCTTTGAACCCTTCAGGCCCGCGAAACGGTTCGGGTTGAGTCGGGATAATGAATTGAAAATGAAGATCGATAATCTCATCAATCACTTCAAGATGCCCTTGATTCATTACCTCATTGATATAGCGATGAGCGACTGCCAAATTGGCCTTCTCATCTGGAGGGGGCGGGGCGACCGGAAAAGGAAGCACCCCAAGCTGAACCATAAGCCCAACTGTATCCTCGTTTACCAACGCCTCAACAATCTTGCCATTTTTTATCCGATGCCAAGTCATTCCATCAATCTCAAACTTCTTGCCTGATGCTTGGATATCCCCTTTGACAGTATGCAGTGCTCCCCCTGTATGTGTGCCACCACCACGCCAGCGTGTGACAACGGTGTCTCCACTGGAGACCATGTCCTGAACATGAATGTAAAAATCAGAAAAGCAGGAATGCAGCATCATCACTAAATCCTTAAATCCATCTGGACCTCTGTATGATTCAGGATGTGTCGGCAATGTAAATATGAAATCAGGAGACAATAATTCGTAAAGCGTGTCCATGTTCGCCATATTCATGATTTCTGTGAAATAGCGCCTTGCTATAAGTCTGTTTTCTTCCATAGCAATATCCTCCTCCTGTCCTTGCTGTGTTTTTTTTGAAAAAATTAACCTTACTGATTTAACTGCTCAAGAAAAGGCTTGAACGGCACAGAATCATGGAAGTTTGACATATAGGCAATTTTTCCATCTCTAAAACGAAAGTAATTCATTACTTCAGCCTCTATTGGCACACCAGCAGCATTGGCTGCAGAAATATGAGAAACAACAGCTCCTTCATTTCCGCTGACTATGATATACCTTGGAATATTCTGAAACTTTGAATACATCTTCCCCATTCCCTGCATCATTGGCCGCAAAGCTGCCAAGCCTTCAATATGCCCAGCCAGCTGCTCATCCATGACCATGTCATCGGCGAACAAATCGCACCATTTATTCCAATCACCATTATTGGCATGCACGTAATACATCTCAATCAGCACTTTTGTTGTCATCATCGCCTCCCTTCCTTATGGTTTGTCTTCAACAGCAGTCAGCGCGGCACCTGACTGCCGATCATCATGTCAATCAAAAATGGTCCATCATGGGCCAATGCTTTTTCAATAGCCGGATGCACCTGATCCGGTGTTTCCACTTTCACCCCTGGCACACCCATTGACTGAGCCAAACTGACAAAGTCAATAACTGGATCCTTCAATGAGAAGGAATCAGGGAAGGCATGTTCCTTAACTCCGACCTGATCTTTCCAGTATTGCAGAACATTGAGCTTCAAGAGCATGTAGCTCTGGTTGTTGCAGATGATGAACTTCGCCCCAATTTTGTGATGCGCCGCTGTCCACAGGGCTTGAATAGTGTACATGCTGGCACCGTCGCCGCTCACGCTGATGACCGTTTTCTCAGGGTTGGCTATTTTTGCTCCCAAAGCACCGGGAATGCCAACTCCCAGCGAGCCGCCGCGCACTTGGAAGAAATGGTTGGGCTTAGTCGGTGGACAGTAGCGGGTCAGCTGCGTGGAGGAAGTCAGAGCTTCATCAAAAATAATCGCATCCTCCGGCAGCAAGGCAGCCAGCTCTTCCATAAAGCGGGAGGGATGGAGCGGAATTTCATCGCGCACCGCGCTGTCTGCTGCAATCTGAGCAGCCCGTTTTTTTTCTTTGGCAACCCGCAGCTCTTCCGCACGGCCCGCAGCGGCCTGCTTCTGCTCGGCAGTCATGACCGTTGCAAGCGCATCGGCGAGCAGCTGCATGGTCAGTTTCGGATCGCTGACGACACCGAGGTCAACCGGATGGTTCTTGGCGATTTCATGGGCATTCAAATCCACATGAATGATTTTTGCATCAGGGGCATAAATGTTCTCCAACCTGCCGAAGACTTCCGGCACCATGTACGTGCCGCAGACAAAATTCACATCACCCTTGGAAGTGATCGGATAGCTTGCCTCGCCGAACATGTGACCGGTCTGCCCCTGATACAGGGGATGAGTGTAGCTCATATTCAACTCGCCGGAATCCACGCTCCAGACCTCCGCGCCCAGCAGCTCGGCCAGCCGAGTCAGCTCCTCCTGAGCTCCGGAATACGCCACACCGTCGCCCATGAAAATCATCGGCTTGCGGGCGTTTGCCAGCAGCTCAACCGCCTGCTGGATGAAATCATCGCCCGGCACAACGCGAGTCGAGGGAATGAACGCCGGATACACCTCTTCCACCACCGGCATGTCCAAAAGATCAGCAGGCAGACAGACATAGACCGGCCCCATCGGCGGAGTGGCGGCGATTTTCACTGCCCGGCGCAGGACGCGCAAAGTGGATGCGGCATCCGTCACCATAGTGGCCCATTTTGTGACCGGCTTGGCAAAAGCTACCAAATCGCCGTACATCTGGGCTTCCAGCGGCAGATACTTCAGCCCGGCATCGCCGCCGATGATGACCAAAGGCGCGTGGCCGCGCATGGCTTGGTACATCGCGCCGATGGTGTTGCCCAAGCCGGGCGAGCTGTGTATCTGCACCAAGGCCGGTTTTTTTGTCGCTCTGGCATAACCATCGGCCATCATCAAAGCCACTGACTCCTGCAAGGTCAGGATGTACTTCATCTGCGGATAGGCGGCCAAGGCATCAAGAAAGCCCTGCTCGACTGTGCCGGGATTGCCAAACATATGATCCATTCCGTCAGCAAGAAACTGCTCGATGATGGCGAAACGGTATGTTTTTTTATCGTTCATTTTACTCAGGCTCCTTGCTGCTTCTGTTGTCTGGCCACATCAGCGTTTTTGTTTTCTGCTCCCCATCTGATCATCAGCATGGTGATGTCATCTGACTGAGGTTCTTGCACTGCATGTGCTCTGACCTCACGCAAAATACCGTCAATTACTTCCTTGCAGGGTTTGTCTTGCATACTGAAAAAACTTTCAAGCAATCTTTTATCGCCGAACAACTGCTCTTCTTTGTTCATGGCTTCTGTTACGCCGTCAGTGCAGAGGAAGATTGCTTCGCCCGGCGGAAGAACAGCCGAAAATTCCTTATAGCTGATGCCAAGCGTGGAACCAACCGGAGGACCGCTCACATCTTTTCTGAAGAAAGGGGCGTTGCCGCCATTTGTGAACAGAGGCTGCGGCGCATGACCGCAATTCACATAACATAACTCACCAGTAGTGACATCAAGAATACCAAAAAATAAGGTGACGTAATCTAAATTTTGATTGTCATAGCAAAGAAATTTATTGAGCTGGTTAATTATTTCTCCAGGTGAATCACATCTATCATTTTGAAGGAAGCTGATGTCGATTAACTTTTTAACAACCGTCATCATTAAAGCAGCAGGAACTCCCTTGCCAACAACATCTCCAATCGCAATGCAGATATGCTTTTCGTCAATTTCAAAGAAATTATACAAATCACCGCCAACTTCCCGTGCAGGAAATATTTCCGCATGAATTTCAATCTTCTTTTCTGGAGGGCAGGAAAAATTTCTTGGCAAGCTGCGATGCTGGATATCTCTGGCGACATTTAGTTCTTTTTCTATTCCTAACAATTTTCTATGCGATTCAAACAACTCAGAAATTCTTACAAACCAATTTAGCCAATATTCTGGTACATCTGGAATGACTATTTTTTCATTCTTTGTTTCCTTTTCTATATATCTTACTAATTCTTCAGCAGGATATATTAATTCTTTAAAAGTTATTTTTTTAGTATAAAAAATAATTATCAACAAAGCAGTCAATAGAATAAAAAATACAGTCGCTACTCTTGAAATAATCAATTTAAAATAAGTACCTTTTTCGGAAATAAAAATAATCCTCCAACGAGGAGCATTTTCTATCCTATTCCAAATATATAAATAAGAATATATTCTCAATATACTGAGAGGTTCTTGTTCTTTATTTAATATATTTTCTTGCATTTTACCTGGGATAATATCTTCTATTTTGTAAATTTTTTCAAAAGAAAGATCGGGGGAAGCAATCACCTGGTTATATTCATTTACAATTAAAAGTGACCCTTTTGTATCATCAAAATTATTTACATATTTATTTAGATATCCACTAAGTTTCTCTAATGTAATATCAATTCCTATAACACCAATAAGTTTATTATCTACATAAACTGGTTTTAATGCTGTAAACATTAATCCTTTTCCGAATACATCGTAATATGGACCATATAACCAGATTTCTATTTTTTTGTTTTTTTCAAAAAAGATCTTGCATTTTTCAAGGAAAATCGATTGTTTTTCAAAATTCTTAAAACTGACTAGTTTTGATGTAGTCCATGGATAAATATTCTTAAAATTATTTACAGACAAATAGTATATCCATTCAGAATTTTTTATATTATGCTTTGTTGACTCAAACAAAGGATTCAAACTTATTGACATATTAATCTCATCTCTTAATTTTACAGAAAAATCAAGAGGATTCCCTTCTCCTATAATATTTCCTGTATATTTCCTGTATTGATATGGAATGTTATCAAGACTGTATATATTATCATTCATTGATAATGAATTTAAAATCTTACTATTACCAGAAGACTCAAGTCCTATAAAAAAGTTTTCCGCTTTAATTTGCATTGAATTTATATTTGAATTTATATTCAACATAAAATTATCAACAGCCATTGTTCTTGATTTAATTCCTTCAATTATTCTTGTGTTATTATTGCTTATTATTTGATGTATCTCGATCAATGCAAGAAAAATAGATATAAATAATACAACTGTAAACACAATGAACATTTTTCTGTTGTATCGTGATATAAAATTTTTTTTTGAATTTTTCATCATATTATATATGTATAATTTGCAATTGATTGTTTTTAACAAAAATTTACATTAAGACAATTTACATTAAATCCATCCATATATTCATATCTAAATTCGTCAACGCCTGTTATTGCAAGATAGATACCGAGTCCTCCGATGCGCCGCTCTTCAGTAGGTTTACTCAAACACGCTTTCTCCATCTCCAGCTTATGTCGTGGATCAAAAGGAACACCTTGATCCCTCAGTTGAATAATCAGAGAGTTTTTTTTAATTTCACAAGCCATGAATATTTTCGCGTCCTCCTCGTTCAGACCGCTGTAGAGGATAATGTTGGTTGCAATCTCGTCCACCGCCAGCTGAAGCTTGTAGAGCTTCTTTTTATCTATCGGCAAACCGGCGGCAGCGGTAGCCACATAATCCCGCATGTCCTTCAGTGCATCCAAGCTGACCGGAAATGCCTTTTCTTCTGAGAGCGGCATGGCTCCTCCAAGGCCAAGGCGGCGGAAACACTCCACCCCTTGGCCGACGAATCAGAACTTTTCTACAACAGCTGCGTCGTAGCTGTCTAACATGGTCACGCTGTGCTCCAGACCGGTCATAGTGATGGTGTCAACAACCTGCTCTTGGGCCTCGATCACGTAAATATCCACCGAGCTGCCGAGCTTCTGCTTGGCAAAAACTAAAACTCTCAGACCTGCGCTGGCCATGAAGGACAGGCCGCCCAGCAGCAGAGCAACGCGTTTGGCCTTATTCGCAATAGCTTGTCCGATAAGCCCTTCAAATTCTCGATAAGTGCTGGAATCCAGCTTGCCGCTCAGAGTTATTCTCGCAACACCATTCGAGGTCATATCCAAAGATGATTCAAAACTCATGTTCCATTCTCCTGTTGTCATCAATTGTTCTTCCTTCCGACCAGAACAAACACTGAACGCCCGCCTGCAATGACCTGATGCTGATCATCCAGCACCGGCTCCTCGCCATGCGCAAAAATATCCTGCGGCGAGGCCATGCTGGTGTTGACCGCCATGCGCCATGTGTATTCAGGCGGCAGGACAGGCAGCTCAAACGGCAGGGCATCCCAGTGCATGTTCATGGCCACGTAAATGAAATCATCTGCGCCGTATTCTTCTTTCTTCTTGACATACTGGCCGTTGAGCATGAAAGCGACCACATTGCCGCTCCAATCGGCATTCCATGCTTGGGTGCCGTGCCATGTGATGTCGGCATAGCCGGTGCCTTTCCAGTCCTGATTGCTGAAGTAATGGCTGTTCCGCAGAATCGAATGAGCGTGGCGGAAGGCGATGATCTGCTTGAAGAAGCGCAGCAGCTCGCTGTTCTTTTCCGTCAGCGACCAGTCCAGCCAGTTCAGCTCATTGTCATGACAATAGGTGTTGCTGTTGCCGTACTTGGTGCTGCCGACCTCGTCGCCTTGCAGGATCATCGGCACGCCTTGGCTGACCATGAGCATGGTCACGGCGTTTTTGATCTGCCGCCGCCGCAGGGCGTTGATGCCCGGATCGTCGGTCTCGCCTTCCCAGCCGCAGTTCCAGCTGTTGTTGTCGTTGTCCCCGTCCTGATTATTTTGTAAATTTGCCTCGTTGTGCTTGCCGTTGTAGGCCACTGTATCATACAGGGTGAAGCCGTCATGACAGGAAATGAAATTGATCGAGGCGGTTGGCCCGCGCGACCCGTACAGGCCCGGCGACCCTTGCAGCACTTGGCTCATCGCCCCGGCCTGTCCTTGATCGCCTTTCAGGAAACGGCGCAGGGTGTCGCGGCTCTTGCCGTTCCATTCCGACCAGCGGCCATAGTTTGGAAAGGAGCCGACCTGATACAGCCCGCCTGCGTCCCACGCCTCGGCAATCAGCTTGCATTTGCCCAGCACCGGGTCAAAGGCCAAGGCCTCCAGCAGCGGCGGATTGTCCATCGGCGCGCCAAATGCGTTGCGGCTGAGGATGGAGGCGAGATCAAAGCGGAAGCCGTCAATGTGGTACTCAGATGCCCAGTAGCGCAGAGCGTCAAGAATCATGCCACGCACAATCGGGTCGTTGCAGTTGAGAGAATTGCCCGTGCCGCTGAAATTTTGGTAGTATCCTTCCGGCGTGAGCATGTAGTAAGTCTGATTGTCAATTCCCTTGTAGGAAATGACCGGTCCGCGATGATCGCCTTCCGCCGTGTGGTTGAAGACGACATCCAAAATGATCTCAATGCCGTGCCGGTGCAGCTCCTTGACCAAGGTTTTGAGTTCATCAGCGACCATGGTGCCATCGCCGGTTTTGCCGGTCGCCGCAAAGCCTGCCTTTGGCGCGAAGAAGCCTACGGTGGAATACCCCCAGTAGTTCATCTTCACCCATCTGCCTGTGGCCTCGTCGTATTTGGAGAACTCGAACTCATCAAACTCGTAGATCGGCATCAGCTCGACGCAGTTGATGCCCAGCTCTTTGAGATAGGGGATTTTCTCCCGCATTCCGGCAAAGGTGCCTGCCCGGCCTTCCCGCACCCCGGATGACGGATGCTTGGTGAAGCCGCGCACATGCGCCTCGTAGATCACCAAGTCTTCCTTGGGGATTTCCGGCGGCCTGTCGCCTTCCCAGTCAAAGTCGTCAAAAATGATCCGGCTGCGGTGCGGATAAGGATCGCTCCAGTCCGGCATCTTGCCCCATTCGTCGCGTCCGCCGATGGCCTTGGCGTAAGGATCCATCAGGGTTCTGGCCGGATCAAAGCGGAAGAAGCCCGGCTTGCCCTGCTCGCTGTGCGGATAGGCCGGATTGTCCATGCGGAAGCCGTATTCGATCTCCTCATGATCCAAATCCAGCACGGTCATGGTGAACACATTGCCGATCCGAAAATCAGCCCAGTCCGGCTCCCTGCTGGCCGCTTTGAGGAACTGGCCCCGGAACGGGATCACAGCATACGGCTCCCGCTCGCCCCGCCGGAAGAGCAGCAGGCAGCAATAGCTGGCGTTGCGGGAGAAGACCGAAAAATTGATGCCGCCTGGCACGAGCGTGGCCCCGAAAGGATAGGGCTTGCCGGGCCTCAGCTTGAACTCTTGGAAAAGATGGGTTGGATGAACGTCAATCCTGTCCATGTCTCAGCCCAGCCCTTGGAAACCGGCTTCAACAGTATCGAAGACTTGAAAAAAGGGCAGAAACCCGGTCGCCTCCATGTTGTCCCTGATGCCGTCGGGCAGCGCGGCCAAAGCGACAGTTTTGCTCTGCCCCTGCTGCGTCTGCTGATGCGTGACCAGCATGGCCCGCAGCCCTGCGCTGGACATGAACGAAACTTGGCTCAGGTCAAGCAGCACTATGTCTGCCTCACACAGAACTTCCAGCATCTTTGTTTGAAAGGCGGGCGCGGTCTTGCCGTCAATGAAGCCGCAAGTTATGACCAGTGTCACCTTGTCTGCCTGTTTGACAGTTATCTCCATGTCCATGCTTATTTTCCTCCAGTCGGCTCAATCTGTACTTTCACCGTCACCCGCTCGCTGATATTGTTGAGGGAGACGGTCAGTCTGTCTGCGTTGAAATGCTTGTATTGCTTGTCATCCACCCAAACTTGGCTGATGCGGACGGTGCCTGCGGGCAGGATGTCCGGCGCGACCCGCAGCAGGTTGTTCGGCAGCACGCCCGGCAGCGGCTTGAAATGGAGCGTCAGCGGCTTTTTGGTGATCAGCAGATTGGTGCAAACCTGTGCTAAATAAGCCAGTTCGCAGGAATGATAACCGCTCATGGAGTGGCTGCCCTTCAGCCGCTCGTTGCCCATCAAGTAAGGGATGCCGTTAGCCAGCACGTTGAAATAGACAGCCCCGCCCTCATGATCCGGGAAGAAGGCGTTGTAGAAGGCTGAGGATTCTCTGGCGATGCGCAGATATTCCTCGTCACCCAGCACTCCGTGCAGAATGAGATAAGCGAGAATGCCCTGCTCCTGCTGCCACCACGCCTTGCGGTCATGAAAGCCCATGCGGTGGCAGGTTTCGCCCTCGCGCAGCTTGCGCTCCATGACATCATACCAGCCGCCGCGCTGAAGGTCACAGCCCACTTTGGGCATGACCTCAGCGATTTTCCGGGCAAACTCTTCGTATTCCTTTTTGGGCAGCTCGCCGAACATCCGCATCAGGTTCCAAGCAATTTTCAAATTGTGGCCGACCACGCCCCGGTTTTGCTGCCACATATAGGTGGTGTCATGCGACCAGTCTTCATGAAATTTTTCCTGTACGAACGGGCTGTTGTCGTAATCAGGGAAATATTTGACGATAGTGTCAAAAGTGTATTCCAGCATCCTGCCGTAGCGGTGATCGCCGGTGGCAAGATAGAGGTTGATCAGATAGGCCGGGGCGTGGTCGCCGACCGAATTCCAGTTCTTCTTGGCGCGGTTGGCTCCGAGCGAGGCGCTGCGCGGGTCAAGGGTGATTGGGTCAAGGTGTGAGAAATAGCCGCCTTTTTCCTTGTCCAAGAAGAAACGGTCAAACAGTTCCACCGTCTGCCGCGCATCTTCAAGAATGCGCGGATCACCGGTGACGCGGTAGGTCTGCACCGGACCAGCCAAGGCATAAATCTGTTCATAGGCAGGAATGGTATCAAAATCATCGTAGAATCCTGAAGCAAGGATTTTGGTTTCCCGTTTTCCTTGCACATCAATGCCATGATACCAGTAGGTGACACCCTCATCCATATCAACAAAGCGCATGTGCTCACGCAGATATTCAGTCCCTTTCTCGGCGCCTTCAAGGAAACGCTCGTCGCCGGTCAGCATGTAGGCTGAGGCAAAACCATAGACCAAGCGGGAGATGGTATCTGTCTCCTGCTTGTAGTTGTCTTGCTGCTTTTTACCATCCAGCGTGATGATCGTTCTGTAATTCTTGTAATCAACAGGTCCGTCGCCAAACTGCGCCTTCAGATAGAAATCAGCAATAGCATGAATCTGCTTGACCCACCAATCTTGTTTTTCAAACAGATATTCATCAAGTCTTGCTCCGCTGAAAACTAAATACTGCGCCTCAATGGCATATCCGTTTGTCTCAGGATAAAAAATGCCATAGACAAAAATATGTCTTCCAGCCTCCAGCATGTCGCGCATCTGCTCGCCGCACTTCTGGCGAGGCTCGTTCAGATTATTGGCAATCCATGCGTCTGTGCTTGATGAAAATTTAACTGCATACTCACGATCATCAGAGGTCTTTAGGGTAAATATGTCGCTGCCTCTGTCAAATGAGGAGACGTATCCAGATATAGTATCTGAAAACTCAAAGTTTATCTTGTTCATGCTTTATTGTTCGTAAAATTTTAAGTAAAAATATCTTATGTCAGTTACTGACCTCATTGTTCTGACAGTTAATCGTCACCAATACATCATAATTTGCCTATATATTACGAATAATAAAAAATGTCAATTTTTTTTTTTCAAAAGGAATGGGAATGATTATTATTAATACAACAAGGCTTACGCAAAAACTAAGGAGTTAAATGGAATCTGAGTCAATAGGAGCCTAAGACCTAAAATACAATTTGTCACCTGCTTGACTGGAGTTTTGTCTATATCTTTTAGTTAGAAAAATCAACTACACACTGACGAACTGGCAATGGTTCACCATTACCCCCTGCATGGGGCTTGACTTGGATAACAGTATCTAAAAAAAGCACTATCCGTATTTTTCATCTTGCCCCCGCTGCCGCCGCGTTTTATATTAACATCCCTTGTTAAGGATGCAGTCAAATTATTCTCAAACTAACAACAATGAGGAATAATCACTATCATGAAAAAGATGTGTTTTGCAGTTCTCTTTGTTCTTTTTATGACGGTAGCAGCTTATGCGGAAATTAATATCAATACTGCTACTAAAGATGAATTGAACTCATTAGCCGGGATCGGGCCGATAAAAGCTGAAGCTATCGTGAAACATCGTCAAGAAAAAGGTCCGTTCAAAAGTATTGACGAACTAAAGAACGTTTATGGTATTGGGGACAAGCTTTTGGACCGAATCAAAAGTGATATTACAGTCGGCAACGTAGACGTAGCGACAGAGGCAAAATCAACCGCTAAAGCTAATGCTACGACAGCGCAGGCGGAAGTGAAGGCACAGGAAAAATCAGCACAAGCACCAGCTACTAACAAGAAGGCAGAAAATTTACCTGTACAGCAGAAACAGTAAATTGCAAAGCAAGGGCAGAATCTACCTGCCCTTGCTTGAATATCATTCCGTACATCGCTCCGCTCCAAGATCGGCAGTTCCTGCCGCCCGACCATCTTTGTTTAAATCCACTTTTTTCTTTTGAAATAAACAAATAGGCCAAGGCTAATAGCCAGCATGAGAGACCAGATCATGCAATAGCCATAATGCCATTTCAACTCTGGCATATATTCAAAGTTCATTCCGTACACGCCGACAATAAAAGTCAAGGGAATGAAAATTGTAGATATAATGGTGAGCATTTTCATGATTTCATTCATGCGATTACTGATACTGGACAGATAGGTATCGTGCATTCCGCCAAGAATATCTCTACAGGTTTCTGCCATATCAATAATTTGGATCGTATGGTCGTAGAGATCACGCCAGAAAACTTTCGTTTCTGCCTGAAGCAAAGTTGAATCACTTTTTGCAATGATGCCGACTTCTTCACGAAATGGCCATATAGCTTTGCGAAGATGCAAAATATCTCGTTTAAGTTGATGAATTTCTCTTATGTCTTCTGGTCTTGGTTCAGCAAGTATCTGTTCGTCGATATCTTCAATGCGATCACCGATACGTTCAACGGTTAAGAAGTAATGATCAACCACAGCATCCATGAGAGAATAGGCGAGGTAATCAGATTTCAGCAGGCGAATGCGACTTGTGGCGGCCCGAATGTGATTCCGCACCGTATCAAAAAGATCACCTTCATCCTCGATAAAGGAAATGACATAATTTTTTCCAAGAATCATGCTAACATGTTCAATAACAAGATTGTTCGCTCCATCATAGGACATCATCTTGAGAACAATAAACAGATAATGTGAAAATTCTTCGACTTTTGGCCTCTGCGTCGTATTGACGATATCTTCCAGCGTCATCGGATGAAGATCAAAACATTTTCCCAACAATTCAATCTGATTAATATCATGAATGCCGTTGACATTCATCCACGTTATTCCAGGTACTTTGGCAAAAACAAGACATTGATTCACCGTAGTATCACGTAATTCATTCAGCTCAGTTTCGCTATAATGGATGATATCAATGCTGGCCTTATCTTGTTTTTTTTCCCCGATAAAAAGCATTGTTCCCGGAGCCATGCCGATTTTAATGCCTGCACCGATAGGCTTTCTTTTCTTTTTCTTTATAAATCGTGACATTGCAAGGCCTTATTGTTTGATTCATCCTTACCTGCATGTTAAAACACGGTCAGGATAATCAGGTTGTTATTTCTCGTTGAAGCCCCAGTACGGATAATCGAGCTGATACGAGGCAACTAAGCCCGGACTGTGTTCGCGGCTGGCCACTAACCAAAGATCGTTACACCGCAGCTCGGCAGGTTCTCGGTTAAACGGGTCCCACTGCGGCAGCAGCACCATTGCATTGTCGGCAGAGTATTCGATATCACCGGAACCCTTGAAGGCACCAAGCTGCGGCTGTTGATCGTATTGGCCATCCTCGCGGCGAGTCAGCTCAGAGATGACAAGAAAAGAGGCGTTGAACAAATCACGGAGTGACTCTAACTGCCGCAGCCAAGCATCAATGCCAGTACGCCGTTCAGCAAAATCTTTAAATGGCAGTTTATGTAAGCTATCAATCACCACCATGATGCAATCGGCATTGGTCTGATGACGGAGAAAATCGATGTGGCTGCGCATGAGTTCTGGACTTAATTTGCGGTCTGTGACCACCCAGAACCAAGGCAGAAGCCGCTGAAGTTCTACCTTACCCGCCTGTAACCTCGCACGTTCCTCTTCGTTCAGTTCGCCAATTTTGATTTGCTCGACAGACAGTCTGCTCAGACGACAGAGAATGCGTTGATAAATTTTCTGTCTGCCGTTCTCAAAATCATAATAAATCACTGGAATTTTGCGCCGGGCCATCTCGCTGGCAATCTGGATGAAAAAGCAAGACTTACCCGCCTTAGGCAAGCCACCCATGATGTTGATTCCGTGCATTCCTCCCAATGCCGTATCTAATTTGGCAAAACCGGAGCGCATGGCCGCATGGCTTTCGCCGCTTTCTAACTTGAGCTGCTCCTCAAATTGGAGAAATTCCCGTTCTGGCGAGCTGAAAGGCGAAAAGGACTTTGCTTCACGGATCAAGCGAAAGACCGCCTTCTGGAAATCGTTGCCCAGCTCGGCGGCCATTTTAGTCAGGCAATACTGCTTAGGCGCGGAATCCGGCCAGCGGATCATTCTGACTTTGAAGCCTAATCGTCCGGCAAAATCCCGCGCTGCGGTTTCTGATTCTGGATTCTTGCTAACACAAACGAAGAGCGTTTTAATCCAAGCCAATCGCTCTGCTTCCAAATTGACAAAATCCGCTGCTGATACCAAAGCGATACTGGGTAGGCCGAGCTGTTTCAACGTGAGTAAGTTATCTTCTCCCTCGACGACGATCAAACTGCCATTTTCGCAGCGCATGATCTCTTGGAGATTGAAAATACGAAAGCTGGGCGCGGAAAATTCCTCGTTACCGTGCCAAAATGTATCGTCTGGCTGATAAGGATGGACACAGTGGGCGGCGTAGCAGTTACCGTCTTCTTGGAAATAGGGATAGACCAAGTAGCGGCCATTGAAGCCAATTCGCATTTCTTCCAGCACCGCCTTAGAAATGCCCATCGCGGCAAAGCGGATGATTAAATCAGCAGTCAGCTTTTCATGAAAGCTGATAATTTCACTGTTGATGTTTTTAGTCGGATAATTGATCTTGGCGGTAGCGTAGTCGCGATCTGGGTCGACACCGGGCGCGAGACTCAGGCTGAGGCGAGACTGTCGAGCGAAATGGAGAGGAAAGCCGCCGGGTGTGCAGCGGTGCAAACACCGGTAATAGCCATAAAAATGACTTTCTGGGTTGGCGAATACCACCAGCAGCCGTTTCACGCCGCCCTTGCCTTGCTCGTGACAGAAAGGACATTCCGCCATCAGGAAGCTATTTTTTAGCACTGCGCCGGGCAGATGCATGCTGTAGAAGGCAAGAATGGGATCAATGCGGCTCATACAGCTCCTCAGCGACAGTCAGACTTTTCGGAGAAGATGGTTCAGGGTAGTCGCTAAATCTGGCTCGCGGAAGACGTAGCCTGATGCAAGTAGCCTGCTTGGTGTTACCTTTGTGCTCGCGAACAGCAACTCGCGGCCCATTTCGCCCAAAAGCAGTTCAAGTAGAAAGCGGGGCGCGGGTAAAAGAGCCGGGCGGCAAAGCACCTTGCTCAAGGCTTTGGTGAATTCTCGATTCGTAGCTGGGCAAGGAGAAACCGCGTTGACCGGGCCGTGTAGTTCCTCATGCTGAAGGATATGTTTGATGATATGCGGGATTTCATCACGACTAATCCAGCTCATCCACTGTTTGCCGCTGCCCATTACTCCGCCTAAACCCAGCTTGAAAGGTGGCAACATTTTTGCCAAGGCTCCGCCTTCTGTGCTGAGAACAATGCCAAAGCGGAGGTTGACCACTCGAATGCCCGCAGCTCTCGCAGGCTGCGCTGCTGCTTCCCACTCCTGAGCCACGTGGGCGAGAAAGCCTGTGCCAATGCTGCTGGCCTCGGTCAGTTCTTCGTCGCCACGGTCGCCATAGATACCCACTGCCGAGGCGGAGATAATCACTTTGGGCTTATAATCAGCCTGAGCAAAAAACTGAGCAAGCAGCCGGGTACTGTCAACGCGGCTTTGCCGGATGCGCTCCTTGCGGGCCACAGTCCAGCGGTTATCCGCGATGTTCTCCCCAGCCAGATTAATCACTGCGTCAACCTGTTTGTCCGGCCCCAGCTCAATGATTTGCCGGTCTATATCCCCCCAGAACGGCGCGGTGTGCGTAGTGTCACGGCGCAGGGCAAGCACCTGATGGTCTTGGATAGACAAGGACTGCATCAATGCCCGGCCCACCAAGCCAGATGCGCCGGAGATGAGGATGTTCATGACTAATCTCCCCGCCTGTGGTCAGCAGCAACCTTCATTTTCTTGCGTTGCTCGTCGAGTCAGTACGTCTAATGCTCCGAAAAGCCTTGGGAGATTGTCGATGGTGAAGTTCTCTGGCTCCTTCGTGAAGACATCAGCCCGCAGTCGGCCAAATTGCCACAGATTGGCATCGGTCACAATGCCGTACACCGGCCTGTGTGGGCTGTTGTTGATCTTCTGTGCTGCTACCATTTCAGCCATACATTGGCCCCAGCCCTGCTCAAAATCATTCTTCTTCGCCTCAACCACCATGACAATAGGTGTTTCCAAGACCGTCTTACCAAGATTAGACTTCTTCGAGAAGATATAATCCGGGGTTCCAGAAAGCATGGCATCAAAGGCAATGCTCTTCTGTATCCAGAAAGAGCAACTGCCATAATGGTGCTTGTACACCTCTCGGAGCAAGGGAGAGATAATGGTTTCACTGCGGGCGGCTTCAGACGAGAAGATGTCAATGTTCTTTCGATTAAAGGCAAAATCATCCAAGAAACTTTGCGGCGGCGGTAGTTCGATTGCGGCAATGAACACCTCCTCTTCATAGCGAATTGCGTAACGCTTCTGAACTTCGGCTATGCTTTTAAAGTCACTGAATGACATGATCTAACCTATGTTATTTTTTAATCGAACAATTGCCTCACAAACTCCCGTCTGCCAGCCCCTTTTCCAGCAAATGTTTGACATCATAAACCACTGCTTGCGGGCGGCACATTCGCGTCAACTCCGCCCGGCCTATCCCGGCAAACTGCCGGTGCGCAACGGCCAGCACCACGGCATCATACCGATCTTCTGGCAGCTCATTGATCATCGTGACACCGTACAGTCGTTCTGCCTCGCCGAGTGCGGCCCAAGGATCATGCACCTCAATATTTGCCCCGTACATGATCAGCTCATCAATGATATCCGTCACCCGCGTGTTGCGTAAATCTGGGCAGTTCTCCTTAAAGGTAAGACCGAGAATGAGAATCTTGGCATCTGCTACTTGGATGCGTTTTCTCAGCATCAGCTTAACCACTTCCGAGGCTATGTGGCGGCCCATGTTGTCGTTCAGCCGCCGCCCTGCCAAGATCATCTCTGGATGATAGCCGACCTGCTGCGCCTTGTGCGTCAAATAATACGGGTCAACGCCGATGCAGTGACCACCAACTAAGCCGGGCCGGAAGGGCAGAAAATTCCACTTGGTGCCAGCGGCCTTCAGTACTTCCAGCGTGTCAATACCGAGGCGATTGAAGATCAGAGCCAGCTCGTTGATCAAGGCGATGTTGACATCGCGCTGGGTATTCTCGATCACCTTGGCCGCTTCAGCTACCTTGATACTGCTGGCCTTGAAGGTGCCTGCGGTGATGATCAAGCCGTAGAGCTGATCGACAAATTCGGCAATCTCCGGCGTGGAGCCAGAAGTCACCTTGACAATGGTCGGCAGGCGGTGTTCATGGTCGCCGGGATTGATGCGCTCTGGACTGTAACCGGCAAAGAAGTCGCGGTTAAAGATCAAGCCGGAAACCTGCTCCAAGATTGGAATGCAGACTTCTTCGGTCGCACCAGGATAAACCGTTGATTCGTAGATAACCACATCGCCTGACTTCAACACCTGCCCGACGGTGCGCGAGGCTCCTTCCAATGGAGTGAAATCAGGTCGTTTGCTGTTGTCAACCGGCGTGGGTACAGCGATGATGAAGACATTGCAGGAGCGCAGCTCATCGATGCTGCTGGTGAACTGAAGCTGTCGGGCTGTGGTCAGTTCTTCGGTGCTAACCTCAAGGGTTGTGTCTATGCCTTGGCGCAGCTCGGCGATGCGCTGTGCCTTGAGATCAAAGCCAGTGCAAGGCAGTTTTTTGCTAAATTCCACCGCTAACGGCAGGCCGACATAGCCGAGGCCGAGCACGGCCAGCTTAGTTGATTGCAAATCGGTCATGTTATTCTCTCTTGAAATAGTTATGATCAAACTCCTCGGCTTAGGCTTGGCCAAATCTGGGTGTGAAGCTGCAATTGCAGGCGCATTGGCAGCCGCTCCTGCAAGATGATTGCCGCCAACCGCGCCGGGGACAGTCTGCCGATAACCGGCGAAAACAGCACAGGCGCAAGCTGCGTTAAGCACTGCTCGCGGACAATCTGCACTGCCCAAGTCACATCCTTTTCAGAGCTAAGGACAAACTTGATTTCATCTTTGCTGCCTGCGGCTTGGCGCTGTTGGAGCACTTCGATGTTGCCCCAGTCGTTGCGCGCCATCATGCCGGAGTCCGGGCATTTAATATCCAAAATCACCCCGACTGCGACTGGAATCCGCGCAATGCTCAGGCTGCCGCCGGTCTCCAAAAGCACCTCGCGGCCCTGCGCCAACAAAGCATTCATCAGTGGATAGACCGCCTCTTGCAGCAGCGGCTCGCCACCAGTGATTTCTGTCATCACACCGGAGAAATCCTCCAGCCAAGCCGAGACTTCAGCTACGCTCATCCGCCTGCCTTCTTCATCCCAAGTATAGCTGGAATCGCAATAGGTGCAGCGCAAATTGCAGCCGCAGAGCCGGACAAAAGCGCAGGGCAGGCCAGCGCGGGTGGATTCGCCTTGAATCGAGTAAAACAGCTCGGAAATGTGCAGCGTGTCGGTCATTGGCCGTAGTAAATCACGCCGCTGGAGTCGGTCTCGCGCACTTCTATCGAATAAAGCTGATACCGCGCTGTGGTCAGCGTCTCGTGTAGCTGCTGAAAGAGAAACTGGGCAATATGCTCGGACGAGGGATTGCGGTCTTGAAAGGCAGGATGCTCGTTCAGGTCGTGGTGATCGAGCGCATCTACCACTGCATTGACCTGCTGCTTCAGCACCTTGAAATCAACGCCCATGCCAAGCTGGTCGAGCTGCTGAGTACGTACCGTGACTTTGACCTTCCAGTTATGGCCGTGCGGCCTTTCGCAGTTGCCGGGGTATTCGCGCAGATGATGACCGCCGGAGAAGTGCGTTTTGATGAAGATATCAAACATACTTTCTTTATCCTTTTTGCAGAGGTTATTTTTGCAGTTACTTTAAACGGCAGTGCAAGAATTTGCAAGCGTTTGAAAAGCATATCCTTTGCCAGCCCTACTGCCTGAAATCAAACTGGTAGACAAGAAACGAGCGGTCAAGGTGACGGATAACTTTTTTGAGACCCAGCAGATTCGTCACAGTGAAATTGATCTCCCACGTGCAAAAGTCCGCACCCGGACTACCACCGATCCAAACAACCTGCACCACGTGAAATTCCTCCGGCCCTTCAGCCAAGCGGCTGAACAGGTACTTAGCCGTGACATCAGTCACCACGAACTTCTGCGGCTTCGGCACCAGAGTAGCACTCAGCCGCCACCGTACCTCAACTGCGTCTTCGCGCTGAAACTTCAATTTCTTCAGCTGAAAACAATCCTTGCAGTGCAGAGAGATGCCTCGTGCGCTCAACAGACCAACTAAGCCTTTGTCTAAAGGTGTGGGGCGGCAGCAGGCTGATGACTTGACTACCACAGGATCAAGCGTGGTCAGCTCGATACGGTTGAGAATACCAGTAGGCTGATGAAGGAGCTGATCTTTGCTCTGAAGTAGACCGCTGCGAATTTCATAAATCAACTCACGCATCTGGATGCGGCCTTGTCCTACCCGCTGAAGCAGCTCCTCCCGCGAGTTGATGCCAAAGTAGAAGAGAATATTCTCCATCGCTGGATGCTCAGTCAGATCAAAGGGCAGACCGTAACGGCGCATTTCCTGCTCCAGCACTGATTGCCCGGTACTGATAGAGACATGTTTGATTCGCTCACGAAAGGCTCTGGTTAAGGCACTGCGCGCCTGCGGAGTTTGGCAGCAGCTTTGCATGTCCAGATCAAAATCAACCGGAGTGTCTTGGCGAAGAATCTTCACGACGCTGCCATCTTGAAGGATGTCGCCCGGCTCGGCTCGGCGGTTGCCGATCATTGCGCCACAACAGCTATGGCCAATGTCAGTGTGAATGCGGAACGCGAAGTCCAGCACTGAGGAATGCACGGGCAGGCAGATCAGGTCACCATCAGGGGTATAGGTGTAGATTTCTTTGCGCCCGCTGGCAGCAATCATATCCCGGTAAGAAACTTCTTCGTCATTGCCAAGAATATCGAACATCTCTTGCAGCTCAGTGAGGAATCGATCCATCTTCCGGTTGGCTGGATTCCAATCTTTGACTAAGCCGCAATGAGCACTGCGGGCCATCTCATTGGTACGAATCTTAAACAGATATTTGTTGCCATCGATAATTGCTTTGGCATGTAACCCCTGATAACCAGTGGGTTTAGGATTAGCGATGAAATCACGGATAGTACGCGGTACCGGCGGATAAATTTCATTTATGATGCCAAGGAGCTGATAGCAGCTAATCCGGTTGGCGGTGGTGATGAGGATTTCTTGTGGAATCTCGATTTCTGTCCGCAGCAAGTGGTTTTTCAGATCATAGTAGCCCCACAGCCCTTTGGTGCGCACCACCACGTCTGCTGTGATCTCCGCCG
>JAGIXO010000050.1 GCA_026122915.1 Candidatus Electronema nielsenii
TAGCAACTGGGGTTAAATACTATAGTTCACCACTACCCGGCACCCCGTGACCTTGATTTTCTCACCCCATCAGTCTCCCCACCTGAAAAATCACCACCGCCAAGCTGTAGGCCAAGAGCGTGTTGAAGCCAATGGAGAAAGCCGCCCATTTCCACGAGCCGCTTTCTTTGGCAATCGCTACCGCTGTGACAAAGCAAGGCGCATAGAACATGACGAAAACGAGAAAGGCTAAAGCTGTCGAGGGGTTCCAGCGCGGGTCAGTTGCTAATCGTTCCTTGAGCGGAGCTGCATCTTCTGGGTCGGTCTCGCCAAGAGAATACGCTGTACCCAAAGTAGAGACAATCACCTCTTTCGCCGCAAAACCACCTGTCAAGGCGATGTTAGTACGCCAATCGAAACCGGCATATTGGCTGATTGGCTCCAAAGCGATACCTATTCGTCCAGCGATAGAATGCTGTAGTCTGGCTTCAGCCTCTTGCCGGACAATCTGCTGAAGTTGCTCTTCAGAGTTTGAAGCAACCGCTCGCATTGCCTCAAATTCCTGAGCCTTATTCGCTGGCAAGCCGGGATACGTCATCATCGCCCAAAGCAAGATAGAAATACCAAGAATCACCGTGCCTGCCTTTTTCATGTACTGCCACGTGCGCTCCCACGTATGAGTGAGCAGGCCGCGCAAGGTGGGGAAACGATACGGTGGCAACTCCATAACAAAGGGCGTGGATTCCCCTTTCAGCACGGTCAGGCGGAGGAATTTTGCGGCCAGCAGTGCCACTGTCCAGCTGACTAACGTAGCGGCGAACATATATGCGGCCTGATGGTCAGCGAAAAAAGCAGCGATGATCAGCGTCAGCACGGGCAGTTTGGCACCGCAGTTCATAAAGGGCACGGTCAGCAGGGTGGCCATCCGTTCTTTGGGCGAACGCAGGGTGCGGGCCGCAAACACGCCTGGTACGGCACAGCCACCGGCGATGCCGCCAGAGACGATAAAAGGCATGACTGAAGAGCCGTGCAGTCCGAAGAAGTGAAAAATTCGGTCCATCATGAAGGCCACTCGCGCTAAGTAGCCGGAATCTTCCAGCACTGCGATGCCGAAGAACATAAACATGATAATTGGCACAAAGCCAAACACACCGCCCACGCCATCAATCACCCCGGAAATGAACATTGATTTCAGCGGGCCGTCGGGTAGGCTGCTTTGTGCTGCCGCGCCGAGCAATTCAAACAGATGATTTAATCCTTCAACCAGAAAGCCTGACCAAGTAAAGGTGAAGCTGTAGAGAGCAAAGAGGATAGTGGCCATGATCAGCGGCCCGGCAGCCCGATGCGTAACAATTTTATCGATTTTATCCGAGGCGTAGAGCCGGTCTTCATCAAACGTCCTCGTTACCACACCTTGGCGGAGGATAGATTTGATAAAGCCGTAGCGGTGGTCGGCAATCACCGCTTCTGGGTAGGCATCAATGGTGTTCTGCAAATGCTGAGTCAAGGTCTCGCTGCGACAGAGGAGGTTCCGCCCTATTTCTGCATCTGCCCGCATTACCCGACTGATGATCTGCTCGTCATTTTCAAGGATTTTCAGCGCGGTCCAGCGGGGCGGATACAGATCAGCCAGCAGCTGGTTTGCTTCAATCAGCGGGACGAAATCACGTAAGGCTTGGTCAATGTCTGAGCCGTAGCGAAGCAAGGTCGGCGGGCGATCTGCTGCTTGGCTGCATACAACGACGGCTTCAAGCAGTTCCGGCACACCTCTGCCGCTGCGAGCCACAATCGGCAGCACCGGCACGCCCAGCAGCTGACTGAGAACCTCTGTGTTGATGCTGATGCCCCGCTTCTCCGCCGCATCGATCATATTGAGGGCGATGACCAAAGGTACGCCCAGCTCTAAAAACTGGCAGGTCAAATAGAGGTTGCGCTCCAGATTGACCGCATCAACAATGTTGACCACCACATCCGGGCGGTCATTGACCAAATAATCACGAGCGACTAACTCTTCGACCGAGTAGGCGGTAAGCGAGTACGTGCCGGGTAAATCAACAACTCGAATATTTTGTTCTTTATAGGTATGAGAGCCTTCTTTTTTCTCCACTGTCACGCCGGGATAATTACCCACATGCTGACGTGCGCCGGTGAGATGGTTGAACAAAGTGGTTTTGCCGGCATTGGGATTGCCAGCCAAGGCGATATGAATAGGATCGTTCACCGAGATTCTCTGCGGTTGGAGTTGTGAAAGCTGACAAGAAAGGCAGGCAGGCTTCTGCTGCGCGATAAGACGCAGGAAAGGAATCAGTCTTGGTCGTCGTCCGCTGCTTTGGGAACAGGCTGTTCAGATGGGGTGCAACCTGCTCCATCACAGCCCGAACAGCCGCCGCAGGAGGAGCCAGAGCGGAAAGCTCGAAATAGCCTGAGACCAAGAAGAATCAGCACGGCAAGGACAATGAGGCCAACTATAACATGCTGCATGATCAGGCTGGTTCAACAAAAATGCTCGCCGCAGTCAGCGCGTCCAAACTGAGGGTGCCGCCGTTGATTTTCACCATACACTGTCGTTGTCGCCGTCCCTGTCCGGGACAAAGCAACTCGATCACCGAGCCAGGCAGTACGCCCAAGCTGGCCATTCTGCCACAGACCAACCGGTCGCCGCTGATCCGGCAGACCCTGACCTTGCTGCATATACAGCATTCAGAAAGTGGACGAGCTGCTCCGCCTTCCACGCTGGGCTGCATATAACCCTTTCTTTTGCCGAACAGACAATGGAACATACGTTCTTTTCCCGTCTTGCTGGATGAATTTCCTTGTAAGGCCTATGAAATTTCGGCTCAGTGTAAATAATAAATAGTGTCAACAGGCTTGACAAGGATTTTCTTCCATCCCGACTTGCCCTCGCTCACTGGCCTGAAATGGGGCCTTTTCCTGCCCTCCTGCGCTCTGCCTGACAATTCAGCTTGTTTTTAGAAAACGGACATGATATTTTTCATCTTTCTTATCCTGAAACCACGCACAGTCATGAGCTGTTCGGCTGCAACATTGTGTTCTCTGCCTGAAGACTGCTCGGTTTGAAGATGTCAGGCGGAGAAGTGCCAGCTTTCAGGAGCTTACAGAGGCAGGACAGATACGGCATGACTGAAGTGAAGCCCGATCACGAGGGAGACCCGGCACTGTTGTCCGGGAAAGACTTTTTCTTTAACGGTGGCTCAAGCAGTATGGCCTCGTATGAGAAAAGCTCTCCTATTTATTCCCTCCTGAGCGGGCAGCGGGTTGGCCAGATTCCTATCGACGAACACAAGGAGATCGACCGGGAAGAACGGGCCGCTTACCAGAAGATACTCTCAGGCCTTCAAGGACTGTTGCTGCTGCTGGTACTGCTCTGCGTTCAGCTACCCTGTGTGTCAGTGCTGCATCCTCCTGTCCTCTACGGTGCATTAGCGGGCTTCGGCCTGTTTAGCGGGGTCGCTCACTTCCTTTGGCGCAGTTATCACCGTGAACCTTGGCATATAACTCTCAACAACTGGGTTATCCTTCTTTTCATTCTCATCACTATCTGGCAGACCGGGATGTTATCCAGCCCCTTTTTGCCGCTCTGCTTCCTCTCGGTTATGCTGGCTGGTGTAACCCTTGGCCCAGACGCAATCCTCCAGCAAACCGGTGCATTCACCGTCAGTGGTGCCTTGCTCGCTCTTGCTGACCGCAAGGCCTTTTCCGGTAGCTTGGCTGCGCTTCATGTGGATGCAGAATATCTGTCTGGGCCGCTGATTCAGATAGTGTTACTCTGGCTGCTGGCGTGGGTTGCTTCGCAGATATCGATAGAAACTGAAGTCACCAAAGAGAAGATACGTCAGCTCTCGCGCACCGACCAGCTCACTGGCCTCTGGAATATGAAGATGCTGCTGATCTTCATGCAGCGCGAGTACCAACGCACGCTGACCAGAGCAGGCAAGTTCTCTGTGCTGATGATCGATGCGGACAGCCTCAAGGCCGTCAACGATGCCTACGGTCATCATGCAGGCACCATGCTGATTGTCTCTATCTCCGAGACTATGCGGGCCGGTCTGCGAGAAGAAGACATGCTGGCCCGCTTTGGCGGTGATGAGTTTGTCGCCTTTCTGCCAGAGACCAACTGCCAAGAGGCATACAATGTAGCCGAGCGGCTGCGTAGTCGCATCGAGTACACTCCGCTGATTTATGAAAACCATTCTGTGCGGATTACAGTGAGCTGCGGCATTGCCTGCTTCCCAGAACACGGCGATAATCTGACTGAGATCATGAAGATGGCCGACCGTGCCTTGTACCGCAGCAAAGACCTTGGCAAGAACTGCTGTACCATCTTCACTTATGAAGATGACTTCAAGTAGGAGTTGCGCCGCTCAGTCCTGCCGAACCTCAATCGTGCCTTGCAGGAAGTCCTTCACCTCGCTGATTGGCACCTCCTTACGGTGGAAGATACCAGCAGCAAGAGCTGCATCCGCCTTGGTTATTTGAAAGACCTCTAAGAAGTGGGCAGCGCAGCCTGCACCGCTGGAAGCAATCACGGGAATGCGCACCGCCTGCTTGACCGCGTTAATCAGCTCCAGATCAAAGCCTGAGTTGGTGCCATCACGGTCAATGCAGTTGAGCAGTATCTCGCCCGCGCCCAGTTGCTCACAGACCTTGGCCAGCGTGACTGCATCAAGGTCACGACCCTCACGCCCGCCCTTGATTGTGCATTGATACCAGCAGTATTGCTCCCCGTTGGGGCCGGGAAAGGCAGTGGCTATCACTGGATGCCGCACTGCCTCAGGCGAGTTCACATACACCCTGCGCGGATCAACCGAGATCACCACCGCCTGATTACCATAGACCCGTGCTATCTGCTCAATTGAACTCATACCGTTAGCTCTACCCGTGGCTAAGACCTGCTCGACAATCAGCACCGCATCTGAGCCGATAGAAACCTTGTCCGCACCAGAGCGGAAGTATTCAGAAGCCACGTCTAACGCAGAGTGAAACGTGCCCTTGCAGTCGGTAAAGTCACGGATACCACCGCCGATAGTCAGCGGCACAAAGACCTGCTTCGAGGTCTCACACAGCACCTCCATCATCGGCATGTCCTCCAACGGGAAAGCACGGAAGGCGGTGATGTTGAGGAAGGTGATCTCGTCTGCGCCTTGCTCGTAATAGTCTTGGGCCAGCTGCACTGGTTTACCAAGATTGCGCACCTGTCCCTGCTCACGGACATCGTACTGATCGCCTTTGGTCACAACTAAGTCACCTTGTTCATTCGAGCGCACATCAAGGCAGGCAATGATCCGAGCAGCCAGCTGGGTGGGTTGCGGGCAAGAGCGCAGCTCCACTACCTCACGACTGCTGCTGAGGAAGTTCTCTATCATCTGTAGGCCCGCTTTACCGCTCTTCTCTGGGTGAAACTGGGTGGCCACGACATTGCCCCGCTGGATTGAACTGACAAACTCGTAGCCGTAGTCGGTGGAGGTCAACACATCCGCCCGGTTCTCTGGCTCAACATGGTAGGAGTGGACAAAGTAGAACTTCTCTTGCCCGCTCAGACCGTTGAAGAGACGCGAGGGCTGCGCTGCCCGGATGCCGTTCCAACCAATATGCGGCACGGCCCGCTCTGTGCGGAAGCGTCGCACGCGTCCCGGTAGAAAGCCAAGACCCGGTACATCAGGAGCCTCTTCACTGCTCTCGAACAGGGCTTGCAGAGCAATACATATTCCGAAGAAAGGTCTGCCCGCGTGGAGATAACGCAGCAGCGGCTCGACTAAACCCTGATCGTTGAGGCTGCGCATCATCGCGCCAAAGTTACCCACGCCGGGAAAGACTAAGCGTTCAGCCCGGTCGATATCCGCAGGCGAGCTGACCTGATTCACGGTTTCGCCCAGTCGTTCCAGGGCGTTGATAACTGAGCGCACATTGCCTGCGCCGTAATCAAGCAAAGTAATCATGACGAACTGTTCCACCTCGAAGAAAGGGATTCATGAGCAGGCGCGGTAGGGGCGAATCTTGTATTCGCCCTGATGGGTTGCAGAATACCAAGGGCTACGGAAGATGTCATAATCCGTGGTGTAGAGGCGGCCCCATGTGCCTGCCCTGTTCTATTACCGCAGCCAGCTTTGTAGAAAGGATTGCGGAACAAGTCAAGCACAATCATTGCTACCCCGCAAGGTCGCTCTGAGCAAAGAGGCAAAGAGTGAGCCACACTACTCTGTTCGAGTGTGTCTCGTTCCAATGAACGGAGAAACCTCGTTCGAGCGAACGGGCTATACTTGTTCAGGTGAACGAGGAAGTCTTGTTCACTCGAACGAGATGTATTCGATAGCTTACTGCACGATCATCGGAAAAGATTATCCTCTGATGATCCTCCTTATACGGAAAGACTGATGCAGCACAGACAGGCTGTGCTTGCCGCAGCGTAGCAGTTGGATTATACTCCGCAGATTATGAATCTTGCCCAGCTGATGACCTCACCGGTGATCACCGCGTCACCGGATACCCCGCTCCCTGCTCTGCTTGAGCTGATGGAGCAGGAACACATCTCTGCCGTGGTGCTGACGGATGACGAAGGCCACCCAGTCGGCATGGTCACAGAGCGTGACATCACCCGCAATGCCGCGCAAGACCGGCTGCGTTCTGATCTGACCGGCGCAACCCTGATGACTGATAGCTTGGTCACTGCTTCGGCAGAGACCGGCTATCGGGAAGCCTTCCAGCAGATGGTGGTGTCGCGCGCGCGGCACTTAGTCGTGGTCAATCAGGCTGGGCGAGCAGTGGGCATGGTCACCGAGACCAATTTCCTCCACTCGCTCGGCTTAGAGTATTTCGTTGATCTGAGTACGATTAAGGAATTAGTTGCCCGGCAGGTGGTTGCGCTCAAGCCTACAGACAGTGTTCATCTTGCCTTAGAGCAGATGCACCGGCATAGCATCAGCTGCGTACCGATAACCGAGCACGGCAAGCCGGTCGGTATCCTCACAGAACGAGACGTGATTCGCCTCAGTCTGCAACGGCTTGACTTCTATCATACCCGGCTTGAGACGGTGATGAGTCAGCCGGTCTGTGCGGTATCCGAGCAAACTACCTTACCTGATGTGGTCAACATCCTGCGGATGCAGCGTATCCGTCGCTTAATCATTGTTGATGAACACGGCCTACTGACGGGTATCCTCACCGAAACCGACTTGCTCAAGGGTCTGCAAAGCAAATACTCTCGGCTGCTGCGTGAGATCATTCATGAGCAGGAACGCCAGCTGCGCGAGACCCGTAAAGCCCTCAGTGATCAGGCTATTCTGCACTGCCTGTTAGAGTCTGCCCCTGATACCGGGATCGCGGCCACTGACCTCCAGTTGCGCATCCTTTACTTTAACCCGATGGCCGCCCGCATCTACGGCTACAAGGTGGAGGATGTCATCGGCAGAACCGTGCATGAGTTTCACGTTCTCCATCAAATACCAGCAGAACGCTTAGAGAACGCGGTAAGGCTTGTTCGCGAAAAAGGCTTTTACCAGTACAACATCCAGCGGCAAGAGCAAGGCCGCACCCGTCATTTCGAGATGCGGGTCTCTGCCATCCACAATGCTGTCGGCGAGACCACCGGTTACATGCTCATGGGGCAAGACGTAACTCGGCGTAAGGAGGCAGAGTTTGCCTTGCAGCGCAGCGAGGAGCGATTGCGCAAGAGCCAGCAGTTTGCTCGTGCCGGCAGTTGGGAATGGCAGATCAGCACCGATGAGCTGTACTGGAGCGGCTGTACGCCGGTGCTGTTTGGCTATGAAGTGAACACGATGAAAACCACCCGCGAGCGGTTTCTACACAGTGTTCATCGTGATGACCGGCAGCGGGTCAATGAGGCGGTGCGCTCGTGCTTAGAGCAGCGGACGGATTACGACATTGAGTATCGGGTAGTTTGGCCAGACCGCAGCGTGCATTGGTTACATGAGCAGGGCGATGTAGTGCGCGATGAATACGGTGACGCACTGAATATGCTTGGCTTAGTACAGGATATCACCTCACGCAAAGAAGCAGAACTCCAGCTGCAAGCACAGCATCGCTTCTTGGATTCAGTGATTGAGACACTCCCCTCGTTGCTCTTTGTGAAAGACGCGGAACATTTGCGCTATGTCCGCTTTAATCGGGCAGGAGAACAGCTGATTGGCAGACCTGCTGCTGACTTCCTTGGGAAGTCCGATGCTGATCTCTTGCCGCTGCCTGAAGCAGAAGCACGTCTTACCGCTGATCACTGCCTGCTTGCCAGTGGTAAAGCCATTGAGATTACAGAAGAGCAGATCAGCACCTGCCAAGGCAATCGCTTGCTGCGTACTCGGAAGACTCCGATTCTTGATGAGCAAGGGAAGCCTGCTTACTTGCTGGGCATTGCTGATGACATTACTGAGCAGCGAGCAGCAGAGCAGAACTTAGCCGAGGCAAGGATTCAAGCGGAGAAGGCGAATCAGGCGAAGAGCGACTTCTTAGCCAACATGAGTCATGAAATCCGTACTCCCATGAACGGTATCATTGGCCTGACTGAGTTAGCTCTGAAGACGAAACTCAATACCCAGCAGGTTGATTACCTGCGCAAGGTGCATGAGTCGGCTCATTCGTTACTCGGCTTATTGAACGATATCCTCGATCTGTCTAAGATTGAGGCGCACCGCTTAGAGCTGGAGTCTATTCCCTTTGACCTCTATCAGCTGATGGCCCAAATTGGCTCGCTGATGGCCATTCACAGCCAGCAGAAGGGTGTTCCTCTGCGCACCCGCATTGCCCCAGAGATACCGCACTACTTGCTCGGCGACCCGCTGCGGATTAAACAGATACTGCTCAACTTGGTTGGCAATGCCTTTAAGTTCACCAAAGAAGGCGAGATTAGCATGGAGGTGCGGCCCGGTCTTCATGCCCAGCCCGGCTGCTTACCCATTGCCTTTACGGTGCAAGACACCGGTATCGGTATTGGCAAAGAGCAGCAGCGGGAACTGTTCAAGCCCTTTGTGCAGTCAGACAGTAGCACCACCCGACTTTACGGCGGCACTGGACTGGGTCTCGCCATCACTCGCCAGCTCGTGGAGATGATGGACGGTACCATTGAGCTGGTCAGTGCGCCCGGTGAAGGCAGTGCTTTCACTTTTACCCTACCCTTGCCGCTTTCTGATCAAGAGGAACTGGCCGCGCATATCGAGCGTTCGGAGCTGCACGGCCCGGACAATGCGGTCTTAGACAGCATTCGCGGGGCGCGTATCCTGTTAGCAGAAGACAATAAGATCAATCAGCAGGTAGCAATGGAGCTGCTCAGTCAAGAGTGCTTCTTGGTTGATCTGGCTGAGAACGGGCAGGAGGTCTTGGATTTGCTTCAGCCGGGCCGCTACGATGCTGTGCTGATGGATTTGCAGATGCCAGTGATGGACGGCTATCAGGCAACAGCGGCTATCCGCAGTCAGCCGGTCTATGCGGAACTGCCTATCTTAGCCATGAGTGCGAATGCGATGCGCCACGACCGCGAGCAATGCCGGGCCGCTGGTATGAACGACCACATCCCTAAGCCGGTTGATCGTCGGCTGCTGTTAGCTTCCCTCTGCCGCTGGATCAAACCCGGCGCACGAGAGCGTGTGAACAGGCTGAAGAAGCATTCAGCAGCCGAGCTACCGCGTCTCTGCGGTATCAACAGTCGGGTGGCTTTAGAGCGGCTGGGCGGCAATCAGCGGGTGTATCTGAACATCCTGCGCAGTTTTGCTAAAGAGCATCCCGCAGCAGTGCTGGACATCCGCAGTGTCATGGCTGAGAATCAGCAGAAAGACGGGGAACGATTAGCCCACACCCTGAAAGGCTTGGCTGGTGCCATCGGTGCGGAAAAGCTCCAAGAGGCCGCCCAGCTCCTGGAGGAAGGGATCAGAAAGCAATTCCCCCTTGATCGCTTGCTTGATGCAGCAGAAGAACAGCTGAAGCGAGTCATCATTGCGCTGCGCCGCCTACCGCCATTAGAAGAAGAACAGGCCGAAACAGCCAGCCAAGAGCAGATCAGAGACGCGCTGCGGCTGCTCTTAGAGCGGTTGCAAAACTATGATGCAGGTGCATCGGAGACCTTAGATGCGCTGCTGGAGATGACAGGAGGGAAGCCTGAGCTGCGGCAGCGATTGACTGCCTTGCAAGACTTGGTGGAACAGTTTGATTTTGAGGCCGCTCGTACCGCGCTGGTCTCTTTTCCAGAACTCAGCTCTGCTGGCTAATGGTGGTCATTAGTCAGCGGTTGTAGATCAATCCAACACGGAGAACAAGATGAAGCACGTCGTACTCGCAGTCTTCTTTTTACTTACTCAGCTGCTGCCAGCCTTTGCCGCTGATATCCAAGTGATGAGCAAGGAGCAACTCAAGGCCAAGCTCGGTTCGCCGGACATGTTGATTCTCGATGCCCGCTCTGAAACGCAATGGGAAAGCAGCCAGTTCAAGATACCAGGAGCGCACTGGATACCTAAAGATAACACCGACCAATGGGTAGCAAGTCTTCCGAAAAACAAGACCTTGCTGGTCTATTGCGCGTGCACCGGCAACGGCTTGGGGGCCAGCGGCAGAGTGGCGCAGGAACTGATTGATAAAGGCTTTACGAAGGTTTATGCGCTTGACGGTGGCTGGAAAGCATGGCAGGGCAGCGGCTATCCTGTTGAAGCAAGAAAATAAACGCCGCCTGCCTTCTTCCCTCTGACTCTATTTCAGAGGGACTGCTTGATCTTTCGATAGCCCGCCGCCTTCCCGCTGAGATACCTCACGGAAGCATACTTTGAGCTTACCACCCACTACCCCATCAATTCGATCATAAGGCAAGCGGATGGTCAGCGTACTGTCAGCAATGAGAGCGGTGCTGTCAGCTAACGGTGCTAAAGACTGCCTCTTTTGCGGCCCTACTGCGTACAGGCTTGGATATGCTCGTCCTACTCCAGCAGGAGAAACGGCCAGCAACACATCTAATTCCAGATCGTAGCCCGTCCTGCCCTCTTCACCGGTCAACACAGCACCGGTAGCTGAATCCATGTCTGCATCAAAAAAAAACTCACTAACTGG
>JAGIXO010000051.1 GCA_026122915.1 Candidatus Electronema nielsenii
TCTCTGCTTGGTGGGTACACCAAAGATCGGTTGGTGCAGACACCAAGTTCTGGTTCATGGAGACAGGAACAAACTCAACCGCAGGACGGTGATCTGCGCTTTAATCTGTTGGATATGGAAGAGGGCGGCAAGGCGGGCGACGAGCTTGGAAGTGACGGTGGCCGATTACGCCAACTTGGTGAAGATGGTGTGCAGCCCGTATGTCGGCAGATTAGTGGATATTTGGGATGTGAGTGTGGGGACGTAGATAGGGGCGAAAGATTTTGCGCCCCTACTACGCTTCTCTTCACTCCTCCCACTCCCTTTCATCGCGGGCTAACAAAGCCACAGAAGCCACCGGTCCCCAGCTGCCTGCCGGATAGGGCTTGGGCGATTCATTCGTCTTAGCCCAAGCTTCTTGGATGGAGTCAATCCAGAGCCAGGAGCTTTCTACCTCGTCACGGTGGATGAACAGGGCTTGATTGCCTTGCATGACCTCCAGAATCAACCGCTCGTAGGCCCCAGCAATCCGCTCCTTGCTGAAGGCTTCGGAAAAGCTCAAGTCCAGCATGGTGCGCTGGAGACGCAGGCAGTCGCTGATGCCCGGCACTTTGTTGAGCATTTCGATTTCCACGCCCTCATCAGGCTGAAGTCGGATGATCAGCTTGTTGGCAGGCAGGCTGCGGTAAGAGTCGTAAAAAATGTTGTGCGGCAGGGGCTTGTAGTTGATCACCACTTCCGAGCACTTGCACGCCATCGCCTTGCCAGTGCGGAGATAGAACGGTACTCCGGCCCAACGCCAGTTGTCGATATCAACCCGGATGGCGACAAAGGTTTCCGTGGTTGAGGTGATATTTCCGCCCTTTTCCTCTATATAGCTGGACACGGGCTTGCCCTTGATGAAGCCCGGTCCGTATTGGCCCCGCACCACCCGCTTGTCGATGTTTTTCGAGGTGATGGGCCGCAGTGCCTTCAGCACCTTGAGCTTCTCGTTGCGCAGGCTGTCGTCATGCAGATTGACTGGTGGCTCCATCGCCACGAGAGTCAAGATTTGCATGAGGTGATTCTGCACCATGTCACGCAGCTGGCCCGCCTGATCAAAATAACCCCAACGACTGCCAATCCCCACCTCTTCAGCCACTGTAATCTGGACATGATCAATGGTGTTATGATCCCAATTAGTGGTGAAGATCGAGTTGGCAAAGCGCAGGGCAAGCAGATTCATGACCGTTTCTTTGCCTAAGTAATGGTCGATGCGGTAAACTTGCTTCTCGTTGAATACCTTGGCAACAAGGTCGTTTATCTCAATGGACGAAGCTAGGTTGCGACCGATGGGCTTCTCCAGCACCACCCTTGTGTTCGGCGTGACTAATCCGGCATGTTCTAACCCAGTGCAGATCGGGCCAAAGAGCGACGGAGCCACAGAAAAATAGCTGACAAAGACCCGCTGCTGCGGATTCACCGCGTCTGCCAAGCGTTTGTACTCTTCCGGTGCATCAAGATTGATCAGCACATAGCGCATCCGGGCCAGCAGCCGTTCCATGATTACCGCCTCTACTTCCTCATGAACAAAGGTCTGGAGCTTAGTCCGCACTTCCGTCAGAAAAGCCTCTTGGTTCAGTTCGTGACGAGCCACGCCGATAATGCGGGTCTCTGGATGAAGCAGACCTGCCTTTTCAAGTTGATAGAGCGAAGGCAGCAGGTTGCGCTGTGACAAATCGCCTAACACCCCAAAAATGGTGAAGTCGCAGGGTGTTCGTTCCACGTTGATGTTGCAGGATGTCTTGTCCGAGATCATGCTTGGTCTCCGCTGTCTTTCGAGTGAAAAAGAATCCCATCTTCTGGCAGTTCCTGCCATTTTAACTCGACAGGGCAGGGCTGCACGTCCCAAACCTTGCGGCTGTACTCCAAAATAGAGCGGTCGGAGGAGAACTTGCCCATCCGGGCGGTATTGAGAATCGACATTCTGGTCCAGCTTTTTTTGTCCTCAAACAGCCTGCTCACTCGGTCTTGGCAGTCAATGTAATCCTGATAATCGGCCAAAAGCATGTAACGATCATCATAAAGCAGCGAATCAACAATCGGCTTGAACAGCTCGCGGTCGCCGGAACTGAAATGGCCGCAGCGAATCAGCTCAATCGCCGCTTGCAGACTCTCGTTATTCTGGTAATACTCCATCGGTCGATAGCCTTTTTGCCGCAGTTCCATAATTTGTTCCACGGTCAGGCCAAACAGGAAGAAGTTTTCCTGGCCAACCTCCTGCCGGATTTCCACATTCGCCCCATCTAAGGTGCCGATGGTCAACGCACCGTTCATGGAGAATTTCATATTGCCAGTGCCAGAAGCCTCCATACCTGCCTGAGAAATCTGCTCTGAGAGATTCGCCATCGGATAAACTATATGACCGATCTTGACACTGTAGTTGGGAATGAAGAAAATCTTGATCTGGCCACGTACCGCTGGGTCGTTGTTGATCACTTGGGCGACCGAATTGATCAGCTTAATGATTCGCTTGGCCATGAAATAGCCGGGTGCGGCCTTACCACCAAAAACAAAGAGCCGAGGCGTGATGCGCAGGCTCGGATTGGCTTTAATCCGACTGTAGAGGGTGATGATGTGGAGGATGTTGAGATGCTGCCGCTTGTATTCGTGGATGCGTTTAACCTGCACGTCAAACATGACTGAGGGATCAACGCAGATGTTATCACGGCACTCCATCAGCTCGGCAAAATCGCGCTTATTGGCCTCCTTGACCTGTCGCCACGCCTCTTGAAACGCCGCATCATCGGCTAATGGTTCTAATCGCCGCAGTTCCTCCAAATTGGTGAGCCATTTTTCGCCAATAGCCTCAGTAATCAGCTGGGTCAGGCGCGGATTGCTGACGGCAATCCAGCGGCGGGGAGTCACGCCGTTGGTGACATTGCGAATTTTTCCCGGATACATCGCGTCCCAGTCGGCCAAGGTGTGCTTGCGCAGCAAATTAGTGTGCAAGGCCGCCACTCCGTTGATGACTTTCGCGCCCATGCAGGCCAGATTAACCATCCGTACATAGCGCGGCCCGGTCTCGTCAATCACCGACATGCGCTGCAACCTTCCGTCATCACCGGGATATTTGATCCGTACTTCGTCGAGGAAGCAACGGTTCAGCTCGTAGATGATCTCCAAATGCCGAGGCAAGAGGCTACCGAACAAATCTAACGGCCATTTCTCCATCGCCTCTGGCAGCAGAGTGTGGTTGGTGTAGCAGAGGGTCTTGCGGGTGATTTCCCAAGCCTCATCCCAATCATAGAGATGAATATCAACCAGCAGACGCATCAGCTCTGGCACGGCCACTGCCGGGTGGGTGTCGTTGAGCTGGCCCTGAAAATGCTCATAGAAATTGTGCAAGCTGCTATGCCGGGACAGATGCAGACGAATCATGTCTTGGAGCGAGCAGGAAACGAGGAAAAACTGCTGCTGGAGCCGCAGCTGTTTACCCTCGATTTGCTCATCGCTGGGATACAGTATCTTGGTAATCGCCTCGGCCTTGAGCTTGTCTGCCACTGCGCTGTAATAGTCGCCGGTATTGAATTCGCTGAAATCAAAGGAGGTGTGCGACTCCGTACTCCAAAGACGTAGATAGTTGACCGTGTTGACTTTATAGCCAGGAATAGGGGTGTCATAAGGTACGCCCATGATCACTCGCGCAGGCCGCCAGCGAATCCGACGGATGCCCTTCTCTGTGTGATAGATTTCTGTGCGGCCACCAAAGCTGACTTCGCAGGCCATGACCGGTTTTTTGATCTCCCAAGGATTGCCCTGATGCAGCCAGCGGTCGCTGAACTCCTTCTGCCAACCGTTAACGATCTTCTGGTTGAACATACCGTATTCGTAGCGAATACCGTAGCCAATGGCTGGAATCTGGAGCGAGGAGAGCGAATCAAGATAGCAAACCGCTAACCTCCCCAAACCGCCGCTGCCTAAGCCTGGTTCTTCCTCGTGATTGATAATCTCTTTCAGATTCAGCCCAGTTTCCGCTGCGGCTTGGGCAAAATCCTCATACAGACCGAGGTTGACAAGATTGTTATGCAAATGCGGGCCAGTGAGAAATTCCGCTGACAAGTAACAGACGATTTTCGGGTCTTTCTCCAGCAACTTTTCAACCGAATTAACAAAGAAATGCTGCATTCGGTCGCGCAGGGTGTAGGAAACGGCTAAATAATAGTCGTTCAAGCTGGCACTGCGCGAGGTCACGCCTTGCCGACAAAATAGGTTGTAGGCAAAAGCCCGCTTGAGCTTATTGATGCGCCGGTTCCGCTCGTCAGGGGACATGTTAGTCATGGGTAGGCTCCGTTCAAAGATTCATCTGCTGCTGTCAGGTTTACCGCATCAGGAGGAGAACTGCAATCTGTTCTGGGGTAAATACGTTCAAGCACGGATGGTAAGGAAGTAGGGTCGCGGCGTGCCGTGACCCCAGCGAACGGATGATGCAGGAGGTCTAATGCTTAAATGCGCGGCAGCCAGTGAACATCATCGCTGCCTGCGGATTGGCTTCGTTACAGGCTTCAATAGAAGCATAATCTCGCATCGAACCACCTGCCTGCAAGATAGCGGTGATGCCCTCGCGGATACCTACATCTGCTGCATCACGGAAGGGGAAAAAAGCATCTGAGATCATCACTGAACCGGGCAGCCCGGCTCGGTCGTTCTTCACTTTCGCATCAATCTCTGCCTTATCTGCTGCCGCCCGTTTACCCTGTTCTACTTCTAATGCCATATCCGAATACGGAATGCCAAAGCGATCAAAGCAGGTAATATCAGCATATTTGATATAGGCCTTCTGCACAGCAATTTCTGCCACGCCGACTCGATCTTGTTCACCAGTGCCGATCCCAACCGTGCAGCCGTCTTTTACATAAATTACTGAGTTAGACGTAACTCCATGTTCTACAGCCCAGCCGAAGATCATGTCGTCTAATTCATGCTGCGTTGGTTGACGTTCACAGCGATATTCTTGATCCTTCCACGTCGCTACAGCTGGTTTCAAATCAGCAGCAGAGCGAATGGCGTTCACCGCAGACTGCTGGACAATGATGCCGCCGTCTATGAGCGATTTGAAATCAACAAATCGATATCGCTCAAAGTCCGCCAATCGAGTGATGCCATCCATGCGAATAACGCGCAAGTTCTTTGCCTTAGCAAGAATCGCCAAGGTGCCTTCTTCAAACTCCGGCGCACAAACTACTTCCAGATAATTCTGACTCATCAATTCGGCGGTGGCTTTGTCTAATGGCCTATTGACAACTACAGCTCCACCAAAGGCGGCAATGCGATCAGCGCGGTTGGCCCGATTGTAGGCATCAGCTAAGGTTGCACCGATGGCTGCACCACAGGGATTGTTATGCTTGAGAATCACCGCTGCGGGTTTATCCATCAGATATTTAATGATATTCAAGCCATTGTCCACATCAGTCAGGTTGATCTTGCCTGGATGCTTGCCCACTTGCAGCATGTCCTCTACCTTGATGCCGCTGACTAAGGCATTACCTGGCTCAATAAATTTGCAATCACCGAGCAGCAAATTGCCATTGACCAGCTCATACAAGGCTGCTTCCTGATCCGGGTTTTCGCCGTAACGCAGGCCGCGTTCGTCAACAGTGCCGTCCTCCATTGGAATTGCCCACGTCCGTTTGCGATAGACCAAGGTCTGGTCGCCAAAGGAAAGAGTCATCTCCATCGGGAAAGAATCACCGAGGATGGTGGTATACATTTTTTTCAAATCGCTCATGAAATACTCCGATCTTTTGTGAAATTATCGTTCTGAAGGGTTGTCAGCAGCTGTCAGTAAAAGCTCAAAATATACTCTGCACTGCCCATCTTGCCAACCCGGAAAAAAACAGCCCGGATTTTATTGCTAATCCGGGCTGCTGATTACTCCATGAGGTGCTTTGTGTCTTATGCTACGCTGTCGCTACCTCGCCAAAAGCATGAATCTGAGCCATGATGCCATCCAAGGTGAAGCGGCCCATATCAATCGCCATTGTCGGACAACGGGCCGCGCAAACCCCGCAGCCCTTGCACGAGGCGGTGATGGTGCGGGCTTTGCGCTTCTTGTCATCCTTGTAGATTTCAATCGCCTTGTAAGGACAGAAGGCTTCACAGGCGGCGCAGCCGATGCACTTCTCCGGGTCGATTTTGGAGACGATGGGCGCAGGAGTCACCGAGCCTTTGGCTAAAGGATGACTGGCTCTCCCCGCTGCTGCCTGCGCTTGGGCAATGGTTTCATCCATCGAGCGCGGTGAATGCGCCAGCCCGCAAACATAGGTGCCATCAACCGGCAAGTCAACCGGCTGCAACTTAACATGTGCCTCTAAGAAGAATTTCTCCGCTGTGACCGGTACCTTGAGCATTCGGGCTAGCTCGCTTGGGTCTTCTGGGACAATGCCGGTGGATAAAACCAGCACGTCAGCATTGAGGGCCACGGTCTCACCCAACAAGGCATCGTGATACGCTACCGTTACAACGCCGCTGTCCACGCTTACTTCTGGTTTCCGATCAAGGCTGTAGCGAGTGAAGATCACGCCGAGCTGTCGCGCTTTGCGGTAGTCGTCCTCCATGAAGCCATAGGCCCGCATATCGCGGTACAGTACAATGATCTGCATCGCTGGTTGAAGAGCCTTCAACCGCAGCGCATTCTTCAATGCTTGGCCGCAACAAACTCGACTGCAATAGGTCAAATCTTCGTCGCGGGAACCGACGCACTGAATCATCACCGTCTGCTTTGCCGTTTGTAGCCCAGCCTGATCTTCAATTAACCGTTTTTCTAAGTCAATCTGAGTGACGATCTTAGGTGACTCACCGTAATGGTACTGCGTTGGCTGATAAGGTCGCCCACCGGTGGCAAGAACGGTTACGCCGTGGTTGATGATTTCGCTGGCACCATGGCTTTCCACGGTGGTAGTGAAGTTGCCCACATAGCCCGAAACCGCCGTCACCGCCGCTTCGGTATGCACAGCAATTTTCGGATGATTGCTTACCTTGCTGATCAGTTCCTGCATAGCCTTGCGAGGATCATTGCCGTGGCGGTCAGCGGTGAGCAGCATCGCCTTGCCGCCGAGGTTTTTCTCGCGCTCAACTAAGGTTACGGCAAAACCTTGCTCGGCAATGGTCAAGGCTGCGGTCATACCCGCCAAGCCGCCGCCGATCACCAAGGCCGAAGGCGTGACTGGGAGCTGCATCTCTTCCAGCGCGGTCAGGCAACAGGCTTTGGCTACGGCCATCCGCACTGCATCCTTGGCCTTCGCAGTTGCCCGCTCTGGCTCGTGCATGTGTACCCAAGAACATTGGTCGCGAATATTGGCCATCTCAAAGAGTGAGCGGTTCAGTCCTGCCTCGCGCAAGGTGGCTTGAAAAAGCGGCTCATGGGTGCGCGGGGTGCAAGCGGCCACGACCAAGCGGTTGAGCCGGTGTTTGTGGATGGTATCCACCAGCGTTTTCTGCGCGTCCTGCGAGCAGGAATACATATTTGCCGAGGCAAAAACCACATGAGACAGGGTCTTGGCATAGTCAGCCACAGAGGGCACGTTGACCACGCCGCCGATGTTGATGCCGCAATGGCAGACAAATACGCCAACCCTTGGTTCTTCTTGGCTGATGTTGCGTTCTTCTGGGAAAACAGCTTTAACTGTTGCGCTGTGACGAGCTGTCATCAGTTGGCCTGCGCAAAGGGCAGCGGCACCACCCGCTTGCGTTACAGAATCAGGAATGTCCTTAGGACCTTGGAACGCACCGATCACATACACACCGGGTCTGCTGGTCGAAAGAGGGGTATATGTACCGGTGTTGGCAAAGAGGTATTCATTCAGATTGATTCCAGCAGCTTGGGCCAATTGTTCTGCGCCATCCGGTGCTTCCAAGCCCTGCGAAAGGACAACCAGATCAAATTTCTCGCTGTAATGCTTGCCGTCCTCAGTTGCCCACGTGAGCAGCAGACCGCCACCGAAGACATCTTCGACTTTGGGCGGACGAGCATAAATCACCCGAAATTTGCCCTCTTCCGTCGCGCGCTTCCGAGCCGCGTCAAACCCCTTGCCGTGGGTACGAATATCCATGTAAAATAAGGTGATCTCGCAGTTCGGGTCATGCTCGCGGGCCAAGCTGGCCTGTTTGATCGCGTACATGCAGCAAACCGAAGAACAGTAGTTGTTACCGCAGGTTTCGTCACGCGAGCCGATACACTGGAGGAAGGCAATTTTTTTCGGATGCTTCTGATCGGAGATGCGCAGAATTTCGCCGCCGGTCGGTCCAGAGGCGCACATCAGCCGCTCATGCTCAAAGGCCGTGACCACGTCTTGGAATTTACCTAAGCCGTACTTAGCCATGATTTCGTCGCTGATTCGGCCAAAACCAGGAGCCAAAATCACCGCACCGATTGGAATTTCCAGCGTAACTTCCTTGTCATCAAAACGGATCGCACCGGCCTGACACGCCACAGCGCAGAGGCCGCAGGTGTCATGATTCAGCTTCAGACAGGCTTTCGCGTCGATATAATACGAGGTCGGCACGGCCTGCGAATAGTCGATGTGCGCGGCGTGACTTTTTTCCAAATTCTCGTTGAAATCATTACCGATCTGCTTGAGGCAATAAAGCGTACATTGACCGCAGCCGGTGCAGATTTCTTCATCAATATAACGCGGCTGCTTCTTGATTTTGGCAATGAAATTGCCCGGCTCTCCCTTGAGTTCGGTCAGTTCGGCCAGCGTGAGGATTTCGATGTTCGGATCACGGCCCGCCTCGACTAATTTGGGAGCCAAGATGCAGAGGGAGCAGTCGTTCGTGGGAAAGGTTTTATCTAAACGGGCCATAACCCCGCCAATCGCCCCAGATTTTTCTACCAAATAAACCTTGTAGCCCAGCTCGGTTAGGTCAAGCGCGGTTTGCACCCCGGCTACGCCGCCGCCGATCACCATCACCGCGCCGCTGATCTGAGCGGCGGCGTTTTCTGCAATTGCGTTCATGAAATCTCCTTCCTGCACAGTTTCTAAAGACCGCCCAAGGCGTATAGCTCAAGACGGAACCATAATTTCAACAAAATAAGCAAGGGGGAAACGGAGCCGCCGCTTCTGCCCGCATCGCGCCGGAGTGCCGAGGATTTCTGCTCAGATGCAGAAAACGAATGATTGGGGACTCCACGTCGACCTCTGATGAGTAACGCTGGAATTTAACGTGCGAATATTGCCATACTATGGTCCGGATTGCAAAGGGAAAATGGTGGGAGGGATGTTTTGAGGTAGGATGCTGATACAGCGGAGGTAGGTACTTTTGGGCATTTTTTAAAGCCCATAGAACGGTTATAGGTGCGTGTCCCAGAGATAATGTGCTGGCTTCGTGAACGGATGAAACCGCTGATCTTGTAAAAGTTGCTTGCGGATGATGGGTGCGAGAGGTCTATTAGCGGCAGGAATACAAAATGATCGACAGCAACAACAATGCTTGCTATGAACAGGAACAATCAAAACAAAGAGACAGGCTGCGCCAAATGCGGGGCTTGCATGACGGTTTGTCCAGTTTTTCGCACGGAAGGTCGCGAGTCACTGACTGCCAGAGGCCGGATGCACCTGTTAGCCACAAGCACCAACTCGATTTCTGCTGTTTTTGCGGACGTGTTTTCTTGCTGCCTGCTTTGCGGAGCCTGTGAACAGGTCTGCCCGCGCAACCTGCCGATTACTCAGCTTATCGCTGAGGCCCGCAGCCGTTTTTCTCTGCTTGATGGCCCTGCCAGTCTGCGCAAGGCAACGGCCTGTACGGTGCTGGGGAGTCCTATCTTGTTCGATGGCTTGGTGAGAGCGGGAATCAGCCTGAAGCGCGTCCTTACTCTGCCTGCCGATTCTGGCCTACGGTTGCGACTTAACCTACTGGAAGAGCGTCAGTCTAACGCAACGGTTGAAAAAACAGCAAAAACAAACGCGGGCGACGATGTCAGTTATTTCACAGGCTGCTTTGCCCGTCATCTCCAGCCTTCTATTGCGGTGGCGACAAAGAACCTGTTACGCCGCTGCAACCTCAATGCACAGGTTCCTGTAGATCAATGTTGCTGCGGTTTGGCGGCGTGGAGTTCTGGCCGTATAAAGCAAGCCCGTGATTTGGCGCAACGGAATATCGAGGCGTTCGCTGAAACAGATGGGCAGATTATCACTTCGTGCGCTTCCTGCTCGACGTATCTGCTCGCGTATCCAACTTTATTTGCTGAAAATGATCCGTGGCACAAAAAAGCACAGGTATTTTCCAGACGTATCCAAGAATTTACTGCATTTTTCAAGGAATATCTGCCGCCGCAAATCAATAACGGTCTGCGAGTTTTTTATCACGATCCTTGCCATCTTCGCTTTCAGAAGAACGGTAAAGAAAACCCGCGTGTGCTGCTTAAAAAAATGGGATATATGATTTTGGAACCAGATGATGGCCCCCGATGTTGCGGCCAAGGCGGGCTATTTCATCTTGCCTGCCCGGAAACTGCGGCGAAAATCTTTAAGGTAAGCAGTGCGCAGGCACTTGCTGTTAATCCTGATTGCATTCTCTCCACCTGCTCCGGCTGCCTCATGCAATATCAGCAAGGGATAGCCGGTCAGTGGAAAAAAATCAGGGTTGCACATCTGGCAGTTCTCTTGGAGGAGGCATGTGGAGGGAAAAATGCACTTAAACTGCCTGATGATATAATCCGCAACCCAGTACCACAGATGCAAATATTGTGCCAAAAACTCAAATAGCGAGTAGAGGATAAATTTTATCATTAAAATACGCGATAATACCTGAGCTGCTTGCTTTAGTTTGCTGTGAAATGAGAATGGTTGTTATTACGATTTATATGAGTATTTCTTACTCAGCTCAACGCCGTGACTGGATACTTTCTACTCAACCATCTAACAAATTATTCTATCTGTCAGCTGCTCACCGGGCGTAATGATCGCGTTTTTCCACACTACACAGCGGGTCAACTGCGCTCCGCTACCGATCACCG
>JAGIXO010000052.1 GCA_026122915.1 Candidatus Electronema nielsenii
AAGAGGTCTACTGTATACCCTGATTGTCGGATGCAGGTGGTGCGACCTTCCGCAAGGGCCGCAATGGGCATCAAAAAGCTCAAGTCACCAACGGCTCAAATCATGGCATCATGACAGGACGCTCCATGATATCAAGGCGCGGCTGCTCGGTCTCACTCAGAATGAGGGGCTGATCTGCTGGAATTCAGAAGCCGTTGACGGCTCTTTTTACTCATAGAAAAGGAGGAGGGGCTGAAGTTGCTTATGGGTATAAAGGGAAAGGCGTTTTTATTCATCTTCTTGTTGATGCTGATGGAATGCCGCTGTCGGTATGTTCGGCCCCGGCAAATGAAAATGAAAGAAAACAGGTCGAGCCGCTGCTTGAGATGTTTGCGGTGAAGACAGGAAAAACGGGATGTCCTCCTCAGAAACTGCGGAGAATTGCGGCAGACAAAGGATATGATCCTGATCCGCTGAGGGATTTTTTGAAAAGCAAAGGTATCCAGCCGCAAATTTGAAGAAAGAAAAACGCAAGCAAAAGACGGGGACGATCAGTCAGCAAAGAAAGTTCCGCCGACTGGTTGTCCGATGGGAAAGACTGCCAAGATGTTTTGATGCTTTTCTTGCCTTGGCTGTCTGTTTTATGTGGGTGCAGCGATTATTGGGATAGGTTCCTAAGATGCGATGAATATGCCATTTTTATGCGGATACCGAGAAGAGTGAGGCGAGTCTTGGTTACTGCTTGACTTGAAAGAGATTAAGGAGCAGAATACAGCTCAACACTCCCGACAGATGGTTGTTACCACTCCCGGCGCAAAAGGGAAGTCCTTTTCCGCGCCAGCCTTCAGTCGGCAAATTAATTTTCAGCACTTGGCACCGGAGGCATTCATGCACGACGTTCAGCAGATCAGGAACACGGTTATCCTTGGACACGGCCACAGCGGCAAAACCACCCTTGCCGAGGCTCTGCTTTTCACTGCTGGCGCGGTCGGACGGTTAGGCCGGGTTGACGAGGGCAGCTCCGCGCTGGACTTCGAGGATGAGGAAATCCGTCGAAAAATTTCCATCAGTGCGGCTTTCGGCCATTTTCACTGGCAGGGCTGCGAGCTGTTTTTGGCGGACACACCCGGCGATGACAATTTTACCAACGAGACCAAATTCACGGCTAAGTTGGCGGACAGTGCCGTTCTGACTGTGGGTGGAGTGTTGGGTGTACGCAGCCAAACTGAACGTTTTATCGATTTCGTGCTGGAGCGCAGGCTGCCCTGCTTGATCTGCATCACTAAGATGGACCGGGAGCGAGCCAACTTCATTGAGACCTTTGATGAAATCCGGCAGTCATTCCCAAAGCTCAACCCGGCAGTGCTGTATCTTCCTATTGGTGCTGAAAAAGATTTCAAAGGCATGATCGATATTCTCAATAACCGTGCCTTGTTTTTCCGGCCAGATGGCACAGCAGATATCGCCGATGTGCCTACAGAATTCATTGCAGAAGCCGCTGCTCGTCGGGCGATTTTGATGGAATATGTGGCTGAGACCGACGACGATCTGCTCGAGCATTTCCTCGAAGAAGGCGAGCTGTCGGATGAAGCTCTGAAGAATGGTCTGGCAGCTGCGGTGCGTCAAGGCAAGATCGCGCCGGTGCTGCCTTGCTCGCCGTTGAATAATGCAGGCAGCTCCGTCATTCTCGACACCATCATCGGCCTGCTGCCTTCACCGGATCAGTGTCCGGCTTTGATTGGCACTCATCCCAAAACCAAAGAGCCGGTCGAGCGCAGAGGCGTGGCTGATGCGCCTTTTTCAGCCCAAGTTTTCAAAACCTTGACAGATACTTTCACTGGGCGACTGACGGTGTTCCGTGTGCTGTCTGGCACCCTCAAAGGCGATAGCTTTTATAACTCCAGCACGGGTGAAAGCGAACGCTTCGGCCATCTGTTCCTGATTGAGGGCAAAGAGCAGAAGCCAGTGGACAGCGTCTGCGCAGGCATGATCGTGGCCGCCGCCAAGTTAAAAAATACCACCACTGGCAACACGCTCTGTGAAGAGGCACATCCAATCGTTTATGAACCGCTGGAGCCGCTGCCACCCACTATCTCCTATGCGGTCACGGCCAAAGTGGACAAAGACGAGGAAAAGCTCTTTTCTTCGCTGACTAAGCTGTTGGACGAAGACCTAACTCTGCATCTGAACCGTCAGACACAGACACACGAAGTGCTGCTTTCTGGTATCGGTCAAGTGCATCTGGAGGTAATCAAAGAGCGACTGAAGCGCAAGTTTGGCGTAGAGATGGATTTAGCGGTGCCGAAGATTCCCTACCGAGAGACCCTGAAAGGCAAAGCCACTGCTCAAGGTAAACACAAGAAGCAGTCTGGCGGACGCGGTCAATACGGCGATTGCACTATTGAAATTGAGCCGCTGAAGAACGGTGAGCATTTTGAGTTTGTCGATAAGATCGTCGGCGGCACAATTCCTCAGCAATACCGACCGGCGGTGGAAAAAGGTATCGTCGAAGCGATGGAAAAAGGCGTACTTGCGGGCTATCCCTTTGAGGGAATTAAAGTCAGCCTACTTGACGGCTCCTATCACAACGTTGATTCTTCAGAAATGGCCTTTAAAATCGCCGGTTCAATGGCCTTCAAACAGGCGGTACTGAACGCCAGCCCAGTGCTACTGGAACCGGTATTAGAAATGGAAATCCGGGTGGATAAAGACCATGTTGGTGATGTGATGGGCGATCTCAACTCACGCCGGGGCAAGGTGCTGGGCATGGATTCCAACAGCAGGCACGAAATCATTCGGGCGCAAGTGCCACAGGCGGAAATTCAGCTGTACGGCCCTGATTTGACCTCGATGACTGGCGGCAGAGGTAGCTTCACGGTTAAATTCTCCCATTATGAGGAAGTACCGTCGCATATCGCTCAGAAGATTATCGCTGCGCATGTAGTGGAGGTTGAGTAGAGATACATCGAAATATCAGGGGCAGGTGCAAGACTGCCCCTTGAATGATGAGTGGTGTTGGCGGTAAGGAAAAGAACGGGTGCATTTTTTCATTGACACTTTGCCTAAAAAAAAGTATATAATAGTCCTCTACCGGGGGCGTTAACTCAGTCGGTAGAGTATCTGCCTTTTAAGCAGAGAGTCGCGCGTTCGAGTCGCGCACGCCCCACCACATAGCTTATTAGTCCTCATCGTCTAGTCAGGTCTAGGACATCGGCCTTTCACGCCGACAACACCGGTTCGAATCCGGTTGGGGACGCAAAACAATATCAGGGAGTTAGCTTGAAAAAGCTGACTCCCTTTTTCTTTTGTTGGGTTCCAACTATTGGGCTTTGACTTTTATTCTTCAAAAACCTTAACGGCATTTTTGACATTCTCCAGTCGGTGGAGTAAAAGCACTGCGTGCTTTCTGTAAAATACGGTACAATGGAGCCAAATCTCCATTTCATATGCAGCTATCGCTCCCTTGACCTCTCTTGTTGGCAATGAAATTTCATATATCTGATTATTTCACCAAAAGATCCTCGCAAGATAGCAGCTCCGCAGAGCAGGAGGACATCGGTGGGCAGCAGCCTTTTGCTTTGGTTAAGTATTTTTCCTTTACCTCGCTGACAGTCATTCTGCTCGCCTCGCTGATTCTAACGTGGAGTTTTTCCCGTAATACCCGCAAGACCATCTTGGAGCGGAGCGAAATCTATTCCCGCATGTTCGCAGAGAGTCTTAACCGGCAGGTTTTCTACCTCTTTGTTCTTCCTACCTTTGTTCGCTACGGCCGCATTGCTCTCTCTGACCCGGTGCAATTCGAGCAGTTAGACCTGATTATCACTGACATCACCCGTGGTATGAGCATCAAATCAGTGACGATTTTTGATTCTCGCGAGAATATTATCTCTTATGCGACCGAAAACGCACTGGTAGGAAAAAAAAATGCGGGCGGTATCGAGTACCAGAAAGCTCTGCTGGGTGAAAGTTCAACTGTGCTGATGTCCAGCGGCTCTATGCTCAACCTACTCTTACCCGGCAGGCCACCAGTATCTTGTCTGTTGCAAACGTATGTCCCTTTTCGTCAGGACAGAGGCAGCGGGCAGGGGGAAGTCATGGGCGTAGTGGCAGTGACGCAGGATTTGTCCGCAGACATGGAGGCTCTCATCTCCCTCCAGTTCAAAATTATCCTTGTCTCGTTAGTGGTGATGAGTATTTTGTTCGCCGTTCTCAGTGCCATCGTTATTCGGGCTGATCGGATCATGGAGGCAAGGGCACAGGAGCGGCGGGAATTAGAGAAGCAGCTGCATGAATCCAAACGGTTAGCAGCACTTGGCAAGATGATTGCCTCTGTTTCGCACGAGATCAAAAATCCGCTCGGTATCGTTCGCTCAACAGCGGAAATCATTGCCAAACGAATCAGCAAAGTTGCGCCGGGTAATGAACATTTAGCGGCTATCATCGTTCAAGAAACCACTCGGTTAGACGGTATTGTCCGAGAATTCCTCGATTTTGCTCGGCCCAAGGATTTAACCCTATCTTCAGGCTCGCTCAACAGCTTGGTTGAACGAATGACCGTGTTTATGGAGGCGGAATTCACGGCCAAACAGATCAAACCAATGCTGGAGCTGGATTCCGCTTTGTCGGAAATCCTGATGGATGGCGAGCAAATATATCAGGTTTTACTGAACATTGTCTTTAATGCTGTTCATGCTATGTCGGAAAAAGGCGGCACCTTAACCATTCGTACTCGTCCGCTGCCTGAGGGCGGCGCGATGTTAGAAATCACTGACACCGGATGCGGTATATCTGAAGAGAAGATGACGCAAATTTTCATCCCTTTTTATACGGATAAAAATCGTGGCACCGGCTTGGGACTGTCGATCACTAAAAATATCGTTGAAAAGCACGGCGGAACCATCACCGTGCAAAGTAAGGAAGGAGAAGGAACGACTTTTGTGGTACGCCTTGGAAGCGAGACAGCAGCCTGAAGCTCATCAGGTCGGCAGATGCCGGGCCACGGTGGCTAGCACAGTGTCGGCAGCAAAGGGTTTGACGATAAAATCCACTGCGCCCAAGGCGAGTCCTTTCTCTCGGTCGGCTTCATCTTCTTTACCAGAGATGAAAATTACTGGAATACGAGCAGTAGCCGGATCAGCCTTCAGCACTTGGCAGACCGCGAAACCGTCCATACCCTCCATCATAATGTCTAAAAGAATCAAATCCACCGCCGCTGGATTGTGGCGCACGATCTTCAGGGCAATCTCGCCTTTGGGCGCGGCCTTGACTGCATAATTTTTCTGCAAAATCATGTTCAGCAGCATCAGATAGCTGGGCGTGTCGTCAACCGCCAGCACACATTTCTTACTTTGCTCCATTGTTTGTTCCAGATTGGATGAAGGGAAAGTTCGCGGCTTGAGAAATGCGGGCCCGCAGCTTGCGCACGATCTGCACCGTGCCTTCAAAATTGTCTAATTCCTCGCACATCACCTGCTCGTAAAAGCGGCAAGAATGGCACGTGGTGATGTCACGGGCAAAGATACCCTGCACTTTTTCCGCTGGACCAGACATGGTGCCGGTCAAAGCCCAGCAGGCCCGCCCGCCGTTGGTGCCGCCGTTGGTGCCATTGACTGCCGTGAGCGTGGAGGCAGGACAAACACCGTCCCGCTTCACATTGCTGCCGCCCGGCTGCCGTCCGCACTGTTTCACCTCCCAGCAGTTCTGTTTGGTCATGTGTACTCTTCTGCCATTCTCGCGGGCTGCATCAACAGGCCATCAAACATCGCGTCAATTTTTTCATTATCCAACGACTCAGCTACATCGCGCAGATGATGCCGCTGCACTGCCGCAGGCGGCTGCCGCTGTTGTTCTTGCTGCCGAGCTGCTTGTGCGGGCTGGAGCGGTTTTCGCTTTGGCAATTGGAGGGTTGTTTCCGGCATTCGGAAATCCTCAGCCAACGACTCGATCACTTTGTTGATTTCTAACTTGGCAATGCCGAAGCTGTCCGGGTTGTCAACTAACAGCACTAAATGAATGTGGCACTTGCCCGGCTCAGTGCGCAGTGGATTTCTGCCTTCATTGAGGCAGCGTATCAAAATCAGTGCTTTTTCCGTATGAACATAAGTGAACTGGCAGCGACCAAAGCCCATGTCAAGAGAGGCCTTTTGCGCATTGACCAGCACGCCGTTGGCAAGAGAGGCGACCAATTTGAGGTCAAAATCAAAGGGTTCGCATTTGGCCAGCAAACGGCCCTCGGCAGAAAAGAGAGCCGTGCCGAGAAAACCGTCAATCTCCGCCAGCCGGGACAGTTTTTTCTGCACATCCATAGGTTATTCCTTACGTGAAAAACACGATGTCACCTGCGATACGCAAACTTGTATTGTACTGTAGCAGAAAAAAACGGCAGGGAAAAGCAGGATGTGAAGAAAGTATACGGCGAAATTCGCAGAAAATTCTGCTGCGCTTTCGCCGCACCGCCTTATTCAATCAGCGTGAAAACAATAGTCGAACCGTGAGTTTCCGGGATCGGCGAGATGGTTTTTCGGGCTGGACTGCCCATGCGGATCAGGGCGGCCTGACAAACATTCATGATCGGGCAAGTGAAGGGGACTTCCACCCCGGTCTTGAGGACGGCTTGAGTCATGTCCCACCCTTGACAGCCGTGTACCGTCACGGTCAATCGGTTTCCCTCTCGGCTGACAGCAAAAGAATCGACAAAGCCCATTTCATCAGCAAAGATGCGACCTATAGCATTCAACACCTCACTCGGCTCTTTCCCGTCCACCTTGAGGTTCATTTCCTTTTCCAAGATTTCGAGAATGCTTTTGCCGGTTTCGCTCATCACTGCAAAGGCCGCTTCCCCGAACATCTCATACAGTCCTTTGGCCATGCCAGCAATCATCAGGCTCATCAGTCGCATGAGTTTTTTATTACTTTCTTCTTCAGCTGCCATGCGCTCTCCTTATAATAAACCACAAAAGGATTGAATGGAAATCACTCTGGTTTGACTAACTGTTTGCGCAGATGCTCAATGTAACGTTGGGCAACTAAGCGCACATTGCCGAGTGTGCCTTCACGACTGACCGCAATGCCGATGTAATGCTGTGGGGTGATAAAGCGAGTCAGTACCCAAGCGTTTTTGGTCTGAACCAAATTTTCCTCCAGCTCACCCAAGCCCTTGAGTGAATCAACTGATTTTTCCACCAATTTCATCACCATCGCAAACTTGGCCGAAAACGCCTCAACATCTGCGCCAGTGGGGTTGTGCAGAGCCAAGGTGATACCATCCATACCAGTCACCTGAATCGCCAACACACCGTCCATCTCATCTGCCATTTTTTTGAGCAATTCCTTGATACCCATAGTTTCTCCTTTTGCTGTCAAAGTGTTGTGTGGAGCCGTTGGTTGATCATGTTCTTCCTTGAGTCGGGTAAATTCCTGCCTCGCCGTCTCTAAAGGATTATCGAACTCCTCGTGATTGCCGCCGTCTTCGTCTTCACGCTTGGCTGCTGCGAACAACAGCGGCAGTAGCTCAGACTGCATCCGAGTGCCGGGTGAGGGTGCAGGAAATTCCTTCATGCTCACCCTCGTGTCCTCCCACGCCAGCATTTCCAAAGCCGCCTCATCGCCGGTCAGATGATCAACCTCCGCGTCGATCAACTCGCCTTCCCGAAAAAACAGGCTACCGTTTTTACCAGAGGGATGAAACACCTTGATGTGAACAGTTTTTTCCTCCATTGCCACCATCTGGAGAAAGCTGCTGAGGGCAAGACCAAAAAGACTGCGGCTTTGTTCCTCGTGGACATCTAAGGCTTTATTGATAGCCTGCTCTAATGCTTCGATGTCAAAAGGTTTTTCGAGAATATTAAGCGTGCCAGCTTTTTTCAGCTGCTTGTCTATCAGCGGGGTACTGAAGGCGGTCATGACAATATGCGGAACCTCAGGAAAGGATTCGCTCATCACCGAGAGCAGCTCTATGCCGTCCATAATCGGCATCCGCAGGTCTGTTACCACCAGATCAAACCTGCCCCGATCAAGAAGATCAAGGGCATCCCTACCGTTCTCCGCAGTCACTATTTGAAACCGTTCGTTGTGTTCAAAGCCGGATTTAATGCTCAAGAGCAGCTCCGGCTCGTCATCAACGATTAGTACCTTCATGGGCAATCAATGCCTACGCTATTTTCCTGCTGGAGGCGGAGCAGTTCCCCTTTCGCCCGGTCTAAGCAGGCACTGTTGCTGTACTGATCCAAGCGGCAACTGGTTCTGAGCAGCAAATAAGCTAAAGCGGAGTTGACTCTGGGTTCAGGAAAAGGCGGACTATATTCCTTCAGCCCTAAGGTGAAGTCCTGCCATTCAAGCATAGCCAAGACCGCGTTATCACCGGATAAGTTACCCTGCTCTGCGTCAATCAGCAAGCCTTCGCGGAAAAAGAAGCTGCCGCAGTATCCGTCAGGACGGAAGACTTTGAGATGAATGGTTTTATGCTCCATCGCGGCTAACTGGAGGAAGATTTCTAACGGTAAGTGGCAGCAGCATCCGTCGTCGCCCTTGATTACCCGACTGATCTCCCGCTCTAACGTTTCAATATCGAGGGGTTTTTCCAGCACTTTGAGCGCGCCTGCCTGTTTCAGCTGCTGCTTCATCAGCGGTGAACTGAAACCGGTCATAACAATGCTGGGAATTTCGGGAAAAGATTCACTCAGAGCGGCAAGCAACTGAAGCCCGTCCATGTCCGGCATACTAAGGTCAAGCACGGCCAGATCAAGGCTGTTGCTGTCGATGATGCCCAAGGCTTCGCTGCCACTCGCCGCAGTCAGCACTCGGAAGCCGGGATGCTGCTCTAACCCAGCGCGAATGCTGGCCAGCAAGGACTGATCGTCATCAACAATCAGCACCTGTTTACGAGCAGGCTGGGGCGGAAGATTGTCTTTGCCTGCCAAGGCGGTTATACTGGTTTCTGTTTGGTCTGCGGTCTGCATGTGCGCTATCTCCTTTGCTGCGGGAAAAAGTCGCCGTCGCGCGGCGCACGGAAAGCGGCCTTGCGGTTCAATGTAGCAGCAACTCTGTCTGAAATAAACAGAAATCTGACAGCGGCGGCAACAAATTCCAGCTGTCCCTGCCGACTCCCATGATGCGGGAAAACTGCTCCGCCCTTTTCGGAAAAACGCGATGAACAACCAAGCTGCCCGCATCCTTGCGGTTGACGACGAGCCTGCTGTGCTGGGCCTGCTGCATTATGTCCTTGAACAGGAGAAATATCAGGTACTCAAGGCCGCAGACGGCAGAGCTGGCCTCAGTTTGGCGAGAACAGCGCATCCTGACTTAATCCTTTTAGACATCAATCTGCCCGACATCTCCGGTTTTGATGTGTGCAAAAAGCTCAAGGCCGATGCCGACACCTTGGGAATTCCGGTGATTTTTCTCACTGGAGCAGAACAGGACGAGAGCGAATTTCGCAGCTTCGGTGCAGGTGCCGCAGATTTTCTCCGCAAGCCGATCAGCAGGGAGCGACTTTGTGTCCGGGTGCGGAATGTCTTAGAGCGCAAATCAGCCAATGAGAAATTAGCGCAGCAAGCCCGCGATTTAGCTCTGACGAACGAGCGACTGAAGGAGTCGCTGATCATGCAAGAGCAGGTGCGGCGCAATTTGCTGCAACGCGATCAAATCCTCTGCGCGGTCAATTATGTGGCCAAAACCTTTCTTCAAGCCCCACGCTGGCAGGATGTGATCAACGAAGTCCTCAGCTATCTCGGCGGCACGGTCAATTGCGAGCATGTCTATCTCCGCATTTTTGCTGAGGGCGTGGAGGCACAGCAGGATTACTCGTGGTCAAGACCGGACTGCCCACCCGATTGCTCCAGCGTTGATTTGCTGGCCGCTTGGCGACAGCCAGCTGTCGCGCTGAAAACCGGCAAGCCGTTAATTGGCGTGGACAGTGGTCTTCCAGCCTCGGTGCTGGAAGAAATGGAGAAGCACCACATTCGCACCTGCCTGATTCTACCGGTTTATGTGGCCAAGACTGTGCGCGGTTGTCTCGGTTTTGACTGTAGTTTGGCTAAACGCTCTTGGGAAGCCTCGTTAGTACGGGCGATGATGATTTCCGCTGATGTTATCGGCACGGCTCTCCAGCGCGGCCAAGAATCGGAGGAACGGCAGCGGTTAGCCGCCGCGATTCGGGAATTTGCCGACTGCGTGCTGATCACCGACCGTACTGGTCTGATCCAGTATGCCAACCCTGCCAGTCAAGCAGTCACGGGCTGGCGACCTGATGAGCTGGCCGGACACAACTTGAGCGAACTGATCATCGGCAGCGAAGAGCAACCAGACTGGCCGCAGATTCTCGACAGCGCGGCCCAAAAAGGACAGTGGCACGGCGAGCTACGCAGTCGCCACAAGGACGGCTCGCTGTACGATGAATCGGTGGTAACGGTGCCGACAAAAGACGATCACGGCCAAGTGAACAGCTTTTGTGTCATCCGCCGTGATCAAACCGAAAAAAAACGGTTGGAGTGCATCGCTGCTGCTGCCAATTTGATGGAAAATGTTGGCTTTGTTTTTTCTGGAGTCCGGCACGAGTTAGCCAATCCGCTCAACTCGCTGAAAATGGCCCTTAGTGTGCTGCGGCGGCAGATGGACACCCTTAGCCGGGAGAAAATTCGCGAATTTCTTGATCGCTCAATGGGTGAAATTAACCGAATGGAGTATTTGCTCTCAGCCCTGAAAAATTTTAATCTGATGGAGAACCAGCAGGCCGCACCGCTTGACTTGACCGCCTTTGTCCAAAAATTCAAACGGCTGCACGAGCAAGACCTGCGGCACAAAGGCATTCGGCTGGAGTTAGTGACTGAAGGTGCGCTGCATTGTTTGGCTGATGAGCGTGCCCTGCATCAGGTGCTGCTTAATCTGCTGACGAACTCGGTCAATGCG
>JAGIXO010000053.1 GCA_026122915.1 Candidatus Electronema nielsenii
GGGGCGAAACGGCATCCGACTCTCCTTCCATCAAGATGGATTATGCTAATCCATCTCAATCTCATAATACAAGGGGCGAAAAATTTCTCGCCCCTACCTTGTTTATGCCTCGCTGGCCTTGTCGCCGCTGATGTCTTGGCTGAACAGAGCCGCGCCGCGCTTCATCGCGCAGAAGTCACCGCACATGGTGCAGGTATCGCCGTGAGCCGGGGTTCTTTCCGCCCGCAGCTCCTTGGCCGTGTCAGGGAAGAGCAGATGCTGCTCTAACTTACCCCAGCGCATATCGCGCCGAGCCTTAGCTGCCGCTTTTTCGTTGTCGCGGCGGTGCGGGTACTTGGCTATATCACCAATCCGTACTGCCAAGCGCGCTGCGCGGACACCTTGTCGCACGTCTTCTTCGTTCGGCAAAGCAAGGTGTTCTGCCGGGGTAATGTAGCAGATCAGGTCGGCTCCGTGCCACGAAGACTGGGCCGCGCCGATAGCCGCAGCAAGGTGGTCGTAGCCAGCCCCGCTGTCAAGCGGCAGCGGGCCAAGAACGTAATAGGGCGCATTGCCGCTCATTCGCTTCTCTAACAGGATGTTGGCAGCGATCTCGTCCAAGGGTACATGCCCTGGCCCCTCTACCATCATTTGACAGCCCATCTCCCGGCCCAACTCAGCCAGCTCACAGTTGATCACCATCTCCGCCACCTGAGCGCGGTCGTGGCTGTCGTGGATAGCCCCGGCACGAATGCCGTTGCCCAGCGACAGCACTGCGTCGTACTTCTTCATCAACGCGCAGACCCGGTCGAACTGCTCGTACAGGGGGTTTTCTCGGCCCGTGCTGTCCATCCACGCGACCATAAAGGTGCCGCCTTTTGATACCAATCCACCGTAGCGATAGCCCTGCTTGCGCAGCCGCTCCACGGTGTAATTGTTGATGCCGCAGTGAATGGCCATGAAACTGACACCATCGGCAAGCTGCTTCTCAATGGTGTCGAAGAGCTGCTCTGGGTCGAGCTTGCTGGGATCACCGTACCGCAGCGCGGCCTCACGAAAAGCCTGATACAGCGGCACCGTACCCACGGGCAACGTCGTAGCCTCCAGCACTGCCCGACGGATAGCGTCCATGTCACCGGCTGCGGACAGCTCCATCAGGGTGTCGGCACCTTCTTGCTCGGCAATCCTTGCCTTGCGTATCTCAAGGGTTGTGTCGCAGATGTCGGAGGACGTGCCAATGGAGGCGTTGACCTTAGTGCGCAGGCCAGTGCCGAGACCGACGGCCTTCTGTTGGGAACGCTGGGGATGGTTGAGAATGACGATTTCGCCCGCTGCTACGCGGCTTCTGACGAGCTGTGGGGCAAGCCCTTCGTCGTGGGCAATTCTGGTGATTTGCGGGGTGATGCGGCCTGCACGGGCTGCTTCCAGCTGAGTTTGCATGATGAACCTCCTGGCTCATGTTGCGCTCTACCGGAACAAAAAAGGCCCGGCAGAGCAGTCGCTCTCCAGAACCCTTTGCCATCGTGTTCTAAAACGTAAGGATGTTCAGCTCGTCTTCTGGCTTCCCCTTGTCTTGCCGCAGCCTTCCCATTTCAGAACAAGAAACAGTGGCTATGCACGCGGAAGAGCGTTCAGCAGGGGTCACAGCATCGGGAATGCCACGGAATCGCACCGTGTTCCGGTCACTGAAGAGTGATAAATTCTAATTAGTTGTATATTTGATGAGCACGTTATGTGTTCGAGATGCCAGCCGCCCAGTTTTCAATTTGCAGGCCGGGGATTCTCTGAAATTCCTTCTCGTTGTTGGTGACGAGGAGCAAGCCGCCGCTCAGGGCCTGTGCAGCAATCAGCATGTCTAACGGGCCGATGGGCTGCCCTTTTTTCTCCAGCTCCGCCCTGATGCCGCCATACGCCGCAACCGCTTTGGCATCATAGGAAAGAATGTCAAAAGGAGCAAGAAAAGCGTCCAGCCGTTCCTGATTTTCCTTCTTCCGAGAGCTTTTCGCCACGCCATACTGCAATTCCGACGCAGCGATGACAGAAATGCCAATCTCGCCCGGCTGATGCTGTTTAAATTTACTGATGAGCGGCAAAGGGCGTTTGTTGAGCAGGTAGATACAGATGCAGGTGTCAAGCAAATAAATCATCAAGCCCTTCCCGTTTCTGCTGATCATTTGACTGACTGCGTTCAGCAAGTAGCGGCTCCCCGCCCTTGATTAGCATTTCCTCCCAAGCATCCCAGACAGATTGATTTTTCGGCAGAATCAGGATACCAACCCCGGCTCTCTTGATGAAGACCTCTTTGCCTTCCAAGCGGAATTCCTTGGGCAGGCGAACCGCTTGGCTGCGGCCATTGGTGAACAATTTCGCGGTTTCCATTATGTCGGCTCCCTTCGGTAGGCAAAGTTTGGTCTATATTTTATAGTATATATCAAATGCGGCAAAAGTCAACAAGCAGTGGCCACAACCTGCTGAACAAGCCTCTCCGGGGTCACAGGATCGGGAATGCCACGGATTCGCACCGTGTTCCGGTCACTGAAGGGTGATATATTTCAATAAATTGCAGAGTATCTATCCTGCACTTAAATGTCCAATATGAAATTGCACATCTTAAAGGCGAGAATACATCATCGGTATCAAGTTTAAACTATTGTGTATTATAATAGTGTATCAGTATCGAACCAACTATCACTCTGTATCAACATTTTATCAATTTGTGTATTTATGCTTTCTTGATCACCAGATTCCCAAATTCTATACCACTCTTCATCACCAATCACTGTTTCATTTTTTACCCACCCAAAATTTTTTGGATTCTCGTAATTAGCAATACGCAATATAAATTGCCATTGATTCATTATCATATTGACAATAATGAACATTTCATTATCTATATTGGTTGCAGAAGCTGTCAAAATCTTCCTGGCTAATTTCGTTCCTCCATGAACCTCAGGTGAGCGTTTTGCTCTATCATAAGCCTTTGCTTTCATAACATTTATGGAAAAATATGTGTATGGATTATTCTTTTCTTTTAACCATGCGATGTATTTTTTCATAGCACTTTTTCCGGCTTTAAATTCTTGGCCAGTACCTATCATGTAGGTTAAATGAATGAAATATTCAAATATTATCCTACTCGATATAGACGTCCACTGGTTTCTTGCAGCAAAATGCAATTGATTTGCAAAAATACCATCTCTGTCTGGAATACAGAAAAATTTCGCTCCTATGGATAAATCCGTGTAATGAATTTGCAATAGCAATCCAAACGCTTTATATAAAATACTTCTTTGGAAATTTTGTGAAAAAGATTGTACACGTTTAGTGTTAAATATTTTCGTTGCACGAAGACCAATTATTTCGTTTCCCATTCGTCCCCAATATGGAGCCGATAAAATATTATCCATTCTCTGCACGAGTTCTTCATTATTTAAATTATCAAATTCATCTTCACTCAATATGGACATATTTTAATGAGCTTACCTATCTATTCTTGATGGATAAACAATGCAAGGTTGACTGCCCAAATTTAAAACGCACAGCTACCTTTGTCAACTGGAGAAACCCAGCAGCTCAGAATTCTGAGCCACTGGATTTGGAATCACTCTACAGCTCCGCCATCTTCCCCTTCACACCAGCCCGCTGCTCCAAATTCCACGCCGCCCGGAAGAGCGCGGCCTCATTGAAATGGCTGGCCTGCATCTGCATTCCAATCGGCAGCCCTTCTGAGGAGAAGCCGCAAGGCACGGACATGCCCGGAATCCCAGTCAGATTGGCGGAAATGGTAAGAATGTCCGACAGATACAAGGCGAGCGGATTGTCCGACTTCTGGGCAAGCGGCCACGCCGGGGTCGGTGTGACCGGCGAAACCAGCACGTCGCACTGGGCAAATGCCTTGGCGAAATCCTCGCGGATCAGCGTCCGCACCTGCGAAGCCTTTTTGTAATAGGCATCGTAATACCCAGCAGAAAGCGCGTAGGTGCCAATCAAAATGCGCCGCTTGACCTCATCGCCGAAGCCCTGCGAGCGGGTCTGCCGGTACATGTCAATCAGACTGTCCGCCGCCGCCCGCCTGCCGTAGCGCACGCCATCATAACGGGCAAGGTTCGAGCTGGCCTCCGCCGAAGCGATCAAATAATAGACGGCCACGCAGTATTCGGTGTGCGGCAGCGAGACCTCGACCAGCTCCGCGCCCGCGTCTTTGAGCATGGCGATTCCGGCGCGGATGCTTTTTTCCACTTCCGCGTCTAACCCTTCGCCGAAATACTCGCGGGGAATGCCGACGCGCAGGCCAGCCATTCCGTCCTGCAAGGCCGCGTTCCAGTCCGGCACGTCCTTTTTCGCCGAGGTGGAATCGTGCTGATCATGCCCGGCGATAGCCTGCATCAGCAGGGCGCAGTCGGCAACGTCTTTAGTCAGCGGCCCGACTTGATCGAGCGAGGAGGCGAAGGCCACCAAGCCATAGCGCGAAACCCGGCCATAGGTGGGCTTCATGCCAACCACGCCGCAGAGCGAGGCTGGCTGGCGGATCGAGCCGCCGGTGTCTGAGCCGAGCGAGGCCAAGCATTCGCTTGCTGCCACTGCTGCTGCTGAACCGCCGCTGGAGCCACCCGCCACGTAACCGAGCTTCCACGGATTATGCGGAATTTTGTCCTTGTAGCACAGTTCTCGTTGGTCGAACCCATCGCGAATTCGTCCATGCTCACCTTGCCGAGCAGCACTGCGTCTGCTGCGAGCAGCCTCTCCACCACGGTCGCGTTGTAGGGCGGAATGAATCCCTCCAGCATCTTCGAGCCGCAGGTCGTGGGCATGGTAGCGGTGCAAAGCACGTCCTTGATGGACAGCGGCAGGCCGCAGAGCAGTCCGCCTTGGCCTTGCGCCAGCTTTTTGTCCGCCGCTTCCGCAGCCGCCATCGCCTGCTCCGGGTGCAGGCTCAAATACGCCCTGACCTTGTCTTCCACGTGGTCAATCCGGGTCAGCAGGGATTCAGTGAGCGAGACGGCAGTGATTTCCCGCGCCACCAACTTCTGCTGCGCCTGCCGCAGGGTGAGTGTATGCAAATCCATTTGGAAACAGCTCGAAAGATGTTGGGTTAAGATGAAAAAGGGGGATGCTTCATGCCCGATGGAGATCAGCAGCCTTGAATGCCTCAGCCTTTCTTCGCCGGAGCAGCTTGCTTCTCTTCCGCTATTGGCATCGGCAGAACATAGCCGCGCTGGAGCTTGATCCGCACATTGTCGGCAATTTCTAAGGTGACAGCGGTGTCGGTCAGGCCGGTGATGGTACCATGCACCCCACCGCCGGTCATCACCTTGTCGCCTTTTTGCAGATTGCCGAGAAAGCTCTGTAGCTCCTGCGCCTTCTTCTGCTGCGGACGGATAAGCAGGAAATAAAAGACGACGAAAATCAGGATCAGCGGGACAAACTGGCCAAAGGAGGCAAAGCCTCCTGCCGCTGGTGACGCGGCGGCGGATTGGGCGTAGGCAATTCCAGCCATAAAATTCTCCGAAAGATTATTGTGGGTTAAGAGGAGAAGTGATGTTCACCGCTCCCTGATAAATGGACTTTTTCTGTCTTTGTTGATATTGGGCCTCGTGCTTTACTTCGCCTCGTCAATCATCTGGATAATCTTTGCCTCAACCTCGCTGGCAATTTGCGCCAAGTCTGCCTCATGCGAGAGCATGGAAAGTATCTGCACCGGCCTGATGGTGCCAATCTTCGTCGTGCCGTTCTCGGTGAAGACAGAAATACGGCAGGGCAAGGCCATGTTCAGGCGCATGTCCGTTGCCAGAACCTTTCCGGCTTGCACAGGATTGCAGACTTCAAAGACCTTGCAGTGCTGGTCAAAGGCAATGCCCTTGCTGCGGAGCGTCCTGCCCAAGTCGTGGACATGCAGCACACCGAAGCCGTGAAACTTAACTGCGGCTTCAAGGTCTGTGGCTGCTTGGTCGAATGATTTGTTGGTTTCTGCTATGTAGTACATGAAATACCTCGATGTTTACAGTGGATACAAACGTCAGTCAATCCGACCACAGAAACGCATTCGGAGCCATTGGTATTTTTTGAATTCTCCATGTCGCTTTCTCTCGAAGTCTCGTGAAGCTAAGTCGGGTTCTAAATTCCTCCCCTAAAGAAGGTGCATTAGGTCCCGCAACCCAAATTGTATCCACGGCATCCGGGTTGTATTTTTGTTGCAACATTCCACTTGGCAAAGCAACAACGGTTATTGTTTCAAGTCCGTTTTGTTTCTTTCCGTCAACTACGTTTTCATGGTAGTGGTATTTTACAAATGCTGTAGTTGTAAGGTAAGAATCCCCTTTCAGTTTCAAAACTACTGGCAAATGGCCTGCGATATCTAACTGCTCTCCAGAGCGTACTTGGCGAACTCTCATTGAAGTTTGAGTTATTTGGATTCTCGCCACACTGTGACTATTCTTTTCAGCCTTCGAGTCAACAAAGAGAGCTTGTTTTAGAGAATACTCCGGGTGAAATATATATCTGGCCCTTTTGTAATCAACTTTTCCAAAAAGCCTTTGGTCTGCCTTCGACATCCCAAGCCGATCTAACGCTTCTCTCGTTATATCTTCTCCAATGTCCGCAGCACTATCGCTCTCTTGCCTGAAAATTTCTTGAGCGTCGCCTCGGAACTGGTATAAAGCCTGGACAACCATTCTTAACGAGGCTTTTTCAATCTCTTTAAGCCTAATGGGGTCATTCATCAACGTGTCTGGATCAATTAGCATCTTAACGGTTAAGTTCAATTTTTATGTTGTGTTTTGCCAAATTAACGTATTTTTTTTCTAAATCAATCCCTATAAATTGCCTGTTTTCTCTAATAGCTGCAATAGCTGTTGTGCCTGACCCTACAAAACAGTCTAAAACAATATCTCCTTCATCGGTAAGAAGTTTAATTGTTCTTAAAGGTAATTCAATAGGGAATTTTGCTTCATGATCGTCATTTGCACGAACTGATGGGAAAGTCCATACAGCACGCGACCCCCAGTTTCTCCATTCATCCCGCGTAAGCCTGCTTCGATCATACTTGGTAATTCCAGGTTTCCAGAAAATATAAATATACTCAAATTCATCGACAGATCTATACGACAAACTCGCCCAACGAGAGTTTTCCCACGCCGCGTCTTTCACCCATACCCTACGATCATACGGATAAAAGCCAGCACCCAAAGCCCATTCTTCAACTAATCCGCCAACAATTTTAACTCTTGTTTGTGGCTCACTTTTTCCACCTCTAATATTATTCCCATTGAGTCTTCTGTCAATCGTCTGCTCGCTACAATTTAAAAGAGATGCAATTCGATAACGATTATACTCTGGATGTTCATTCATTACTTTAAATATATCTTCTTTAGTCACCGAAGATCTTTTTCTGTGAATTACATCAGCCTGAATCCTTGGCATCTCCTTATCTTTAAAAACAAGAATGTCTGCAATATTGATCACTAAGAATCCACCGGGTTTAACAACGGAAAAATGTTGTTCTATTACATCCCTTAATAACTCTTTCCAACTATCAAACGTTAAATATGATTCATATTCTTTCCCGACGTAATATGGTGGAGACCATACGCTCAACGCGATAGTGTTCGGTTTTATCTTTGTCAATATTTCCCTTGCATCTCCTTGATATATTGAATTAGGCGCAATGTAATTACCAGTGTCATAATTTTTTGCATAAAGCTCACCCAATACACTCTGTAATTCTTTTGGGAGGCGGGAGATATTGAAGGTAAGTTCAGATGTTTTCATTATTTTCTCGCTATCATTTTAGTTCTCAGTTAATCCATCACACCAAGGGACGAACCCTCGTCCGCCCCCTTGCAACAACCCGCCCTTACACCAGCTTGCTCAGTATCTCCGCTGACACCTCCTTAATCCCCTTGGAGCCATCCACCGAGATCACCTTAGCCTTGCCGCTCTGCTTGAAGTAGTTCACTGCCGCCATGGTGCCGGTCTGGTCGTCATAGTAGATGTCGTGCCGCTTGCCGATGGCCGCTTCGTCCTGATCATCAGCGCGGGCACTCAGCTCGCCGCCGCAGACCCGGCAGACCAGCCTGCCGTCCTTCTCCACCGGCTTGATCGCCTCGAAGGCGATGTGGTTGGGATGATTGTTGTCATTGGCGCAGAGACGGCGGCCCATGATCCGCTCTTTGGCAATCTGCCGCTCCAGCGTGATCTCAACTACATAATCGAGAGCCATGCCGGACTCAGTCAATGCTTTGTTCAAAGCCTTGGCCTGCTCCAGCGAACGCGGGAAGCCGTCGAGCAGCCAGCCTTTGTCCTTGGATTTGGCCAAGGTCTCCAACACCATCGGCACGGTGATTTCATCTGGCACGAGGTCACCTCGGTCGATATACGCCTTTGCTTTCTTGCCCAGCTCGGTGCCGCCTTTGATGTGTTCGCGGAAGATTGCGCCAGACTCGATGTGATCCATGCCGTACTTCTCTTTGACAATGGCTCCTTGAGTGCCTTTACCGCTGCCGTTTGGTCCAAAGGTGAGGATGTTCATAGCTGCCCTCTCAGTAGAAAAGAAAAATGGAAGTAAAACCCATGCTGCTGCGATTTGTGATACCTGCCAGAGCCAGAGAGATCATAACGCTTAGATCGTACCGATCATAGTACGTACATCGGAGGGACATAAGCGTTATGATCGCGGGCCGGAACAAGCACTGCTCATTCAACGGCAAGACTATACCGCAGCCGAGCCGCTTGCGCCAGCAGAAATGCGGTGGCATCCTTTTGACAAGCGGAGAGAAACAGGGTAAAAACAAGGGCAGTTTCTTCCCTTTCCTCACAACAAAAAATGATTGTCATGAAAACAGTGAACGTGGGCCTGATCGGCTTTGGCACAGTGGGCAGCGGACTGGCCGCCGCCCTGTTCTCGCAGCAGGAGCGTATCATGCGGCGGAGCGGCTTGCGCATCTGTCTGACCAAGATTGCCGCCCGTTCTCTTGTTGCCCTGCCGCCTGAGTTCTCTGTTGCCACGTTGACCAAAGACGCGGACGAGGTCATTCATGACCCGAATATCAACATCCTCGTTGAGCTGATTGGTGGTATCGAACCAGCCAAGAGCTACATCCTCAAGGCCATTGCCGCTGGCAAGCACGTTGTTACCGCCAATAAAGCCCTGCTCTCGCAGCACGGCAAGGAGCTGTTCGCCGCTGCCGCTGCCAAGGGCGTGGAGATCGGCTTTGAAGGCAGTGTGGGTGGTGGCATCCCGCTGATTAAGGCACTCAAGGAAGGGTTGGCTGCGAACAAGATTCTGTCGGTGATGGGTATCCTCAACGGCACGGCCAACTACATCCTCACTCGGATGACCGAAGAGAAACTGCCCTTTGCTGAGGCACTCAAGGAGGCGCAGCGGTTAGGCTTTGCTGAAGCTGATCCTACCTATGACGTGGAAGGCATAGACACTGCCCACAAATTAGCTATCCTGATGAGCATTGCTTACGGCATGAACATCGCCCCGCAGCAAATCGCCACCGAAGGCATTAGCAAGATTAAGCCGGTGGACATTGAGTTTGCCCGCGAGTTCGGCTGCCGAATCAAGCTACTGGCTGTGAGTCGAAGCGTAGGCGAGTCTGTCGAGGCACGGGTGCATCCAACTATGGTGCCAGAGTCCCACCTGCTCGCCTCCATCAGCGGGGCGAGCAACGCGGTGGAGTTCTGCGGCGATCTGTGCGGCAGTGTTCTCCTTAGCGGCCAAGGCGCGGGTCGGCTGCCCACTGGTTCAGCAGTAGCAGCGGACGTGATTGACATTGCCCGTAATATCAGTTGCCGCTGCACCTGCCGAGTGCCTGCGCTTTCCTATCTGCCAGAGTATATCATTCCCCGGCCTGTCACACCGCTGTCTGATCTTCGCTGCCCTTGCTATCTTCGCATCACGGCCCTTGATAAGCCCGGCGTATTGGCTAAGATTGCCGCTATACTCAGTCGATACGGTATCAGCATCGAATCAGTGATTCAGAAAGGCCGCAAGGAGAGCGAGCCAGTGGCAGTGGTCATTCTCACCCACACGGCTATAGAGGCGGCAGTCACAGTCGCGCTCCGGGAGATTGACAGCTTGGACACCGTTGCTGCGCCCACAGTGCGGATACGGATGCTGGGGGAGGAAGAATAACGCGGAAGGGCGGGGCTGTGTGGCCCCGCGCCGTTGTTCTTCGACGTGTCCAGATTAATAGCCGGGCTGTGCCGCTGCGGGCGGGCAGAAGCCGGAGGTGGTCAGATAATCTGTCGCCATCTTCGCGCACCGACCTCTGGAGGCGACATCAGGGCAGATGGAGCAATAGACAGTAATACAGGCTGGCAAATACATCTTTTCAGTCTCGCAGCTAACACCGCGCCGATGGGCATCATTAATGACATTCTGCATGTAGGCTTCGACACTCTTTTTGTCATCGCAGCCGCATTGCTTTGCCGCCTGCTGGTCAGCGGCTGTCTGCGTCGGTGTGACAGCGGCGGCGCTGCCCGCGCTCACAAGCACGCACAGGGTCAGCGCAGCGGCATATTGCAGGACACGGCTGCTGCTCAACGCAGTAAAAGCATTCATGTTCATAATTCCCTCTTGGTTATGGAGATAAGCAAGTCTTCTGTATGGGGTTTAGCACCGGCAGAGAGAATTGTCAAAAGATAATCATTGCCCTGCCAAATACAAGGGCGGGCTGCAATGCTCCGCCCTTGTATT
>JAGIXO010000054.1 GCA_026122915.1 Candidatus Electronema nielsenii
TATCGTGTCGCGCAGCTCCAGTGCTTCGGCCAAAGGCAGGCCGGAAGCCAGCGCGGGATCAAGCTCGACGATGCCGGAGCCTGCCTCGCTGATGCCCAGCTCCTTGAATGAGCAGAGCATTCCCTCCGAAACCTGGCCGCGCACTTTGGCCTTTTTGATCTCCATGCCGCCTAGCAGCTTCGCGCCGGGCAGGGCAATGGCGGTCACTAATCCGGCCCGGACATTGGGCGCGCCGCAGACGATGGGCAGGACTTTGTCGCCGACTTCCACCTCGCAGAGAGTCAGTCGGTCGGCATCAGGATGCTTGCGCACAGACAGCACCTTGGCGGTCTTAACCACATCCAGCCCGGCGTGCAGCTCCTGCACCGCCTCCACTTCCAAGCCAAGCATGGTCAGGCGGTCGGCAAGCTGCGCTGCGGTCAAACCGTCAAGGGAGAGATATTGGCCAAGCCAGCTGAGGGTGAATTTCATAAGATTCTTGCTGCGCTGAACTTATTGTTATTCCAGTCCGAACTGCGCTTTCTGCATCAGTTTATCGTTTTGGAATATTGCATTCATGTTGCTGCCGTTGGGGTTGATCCATTGATACATGACCGTTTCAATGGCATCTACAACACCCGGAACACCGTCCATGTGATTACGGGATGATTCTTGCCCTTGGGCACCAATGATTTCGATAACCTGATGGTACGACATACCGTTTTCAATTTTCTGATATTTAGTGAACGTCACTATCTGCTGATTGATGCTGGGCAGTGTCAACGAAGGAGAGTTTCGAGTAAAAATACTGAAATTGAAGCTATATACAATTACAATTAGACCAACAAAAAATGCTGCGCCTAAAATTCCGCTGAGTCTAACTTCTAATTTTTTATTCACTGAGAGCCGCAACCAGGACAAGCTGTAGCTTTTTTGCTTATCTCTTTTCCGCAATCTTCGCATTGAGACAGCGATGATCCGGCACTTTCTCTTTGTTCAGAATACCATTCTTTTGCTTTGTCGATCAAGTTAGCGATGACACTTTCATTCATCCGATCAATTCTTGCTCGCCTAACGACAGCACGTTTTGCCTGTTTTGCTCTTTCTTCTCTTTCCGACTGAATATCGTAACCCATTGCTCAATTAACCTCCAATTAGCACCAAGTTGCTTATTTGCTGAAAGCGAACCAGCAATAGTTCGCAATTGAACACTGCTATCACAGCATTCAAACTGACCATTCATCACGTAGACACTTTTGATAGTTCAGCCCGTCCTGCTGCTTGTCACGCCAAAGCCCGAAAGCAGGATGCTCCCGCAAGCTGCCTTTTGGATGCCATAGTTCAGCCCGTTCAAAAAAAAACTTGGGCAGATGCGGCACATCGGAATAATCTATCTCTTCATCCGTCATGCTTTCTAAAGCTGCCCAGTCGGTCTTGGAAATATGATTCACTGCGGAATCCGCTGTTTCCTGCATGTCATCTACAATTCAATTGGAAGGTAAAGAATACCGCACAACCACAATGACATAGTTTTCAAACTAGAACTGCCTGAGAAAACGCAAATCGTTCTCGTAATACAGGCGGATATCATCAATGCCGTATTTGAGCATGGCGATGCGCTCCACGCCGAGGCCGAAAGCGAAGCCGGAGAACTGCTCCGGGTCGTAGCCAACCATCTTCATCACCGCCGGATCAATCATGCCCGCGCCGAGAATTTCTATCCAGCCACTCTGCTTGCAGACCCGGCAACCCTTACCCTTGCAGATCACGCAGGCAATATCAACTTCCGCGCTGGGTTCGGTAAAGGGGAAGAAGCTGGGCCGGAAGCGCAGGGGCAGGTCGCCTTGGAAGATGCGACGGATGAAAAGAGACAGCACCCCTTTTAGATCGGCGAAGGAAACTTGACGGTCCACTAATAATCCCTCAACCTGATGGAACATCGGGGTGTGGGTGATGTCGGAGTCGCAGCGATAGACCTTACCTGGCGCGATGTAGCGTAAGGGCGGCTCCTGCTTCTCCATGATCCGCGCCTGCATCGTCGAGGTTTGGGTACGCAGCAGCAGGTAATCAGAGACATAGAAGGTGTCGTGCATGTCTCTGGCCGGATGATGGGCCGGGATGTTGAGAGCCTCGAAGTTATAGTATTCGGTCTCAACGTCCGGGCCTTCAGCCACGGCAAAGCCCAGCCCCTCGAAGACGGCGCAGATTTCCTCCATCACTTGGGTGACAGGGTGCAGCTTGCCGGAGGGGATGAAGCGGCCCGGCAGGCTGAGGTCAAGAGCTTGCTTGACCGTCTTGCTGCCTGCCTCAAGCCCCTCTTTCTTGACCTGAAAGAGGCTTTCCACTTCCTGCTTGACCGTATTAGCTAACTGACCCAAGCGAGGCCGGTCTTCTGGCGTAGCCTGAGCAAGCTGCTTCATGGCATTGGCCAGCAGACCTTTCCGGCCCAGATACTTGACCCGGACTTCCTCCAACTCGGCCTGATTGCTGACTGAATGCAGAGACGCTTCGGCCTCGGCCTTCAGTCCCCGCAGTACCTCTTCCATGTTTAAGCGGAAGGTTGGGCGGCTTTGACTACCGCGCCAAAGGCTGACGGATCAACAATCGCCAGATTGGACAGCACCTTGCGATCCAGCTCAATACCAGCTTGGCTTAAACCGTGAATCAACTTGCTGTAGCTGATGCCGTTCAGTTTAGCGGCAGCACTGATGCGGGTGATCCACAGGGCGCGGAAATTGCGCTTATTGGTTCTTCTGTCCCGATATGCATAGCAAAGGGCGCGGTCAACGGCCTCAGCAGCGGTGCGGAAAAGACGGCTTCTGCCGCCCCTGAATCCTTTGGCTAAGGTCAGAACTTTATTTCTTCTGCGGCGGGCCTTAAACCCGCGTGTGGCGCGTGGCATAGTAATTGCACTCCGTTATGGTGTTGCTGAAAATTCCTTCAAAAACTGTTTACAGATAAGGCAGCATCCGCCGCACGTTTTTGGTATCTACTGCATCTAAGATGCCGTTCTGTCGAATCCGTCGCTTCCGCTTGGTGCTTTTTGAAGTCAGGATGTGGGAACCAAAGGCTTTAGCGTGACGGACTTTACCGGTGGCGGTCAGTTTGAACCGTTTCGCCGCTCCCCGGTGGGTTTTCATTTTAGGCATGATATCTACTCCTTGTAGGGCGCAGCTACGCTTACATGTTGCGTACAGATTGCGCGGGTTGCTGTTTTTTATGCTACGGGTTTCGGCCCGACAAACATAATCATGAACCGTCCTTCCATCGTCGGTTCTTGAAGAATGACGCAGTGTTCTCGTAAAGCATCGGCGATTTTCTTGATCGCCTCCATACCCACGGTCTGAGCATGAACAATCTCTCGCCCACGGAACTGCATAGTCACTTTGACTTTGTTTTTCTTTTCAACAAATTTCAAGATGTTCTTGATCTTGAAATCCAAGTCGTGTTCCTCGGTTTTTGGCCGGAACTTCACTTCCTTGGTTTCAATGACCGTTTGCTTCTTTTTCGCTTCCTGCTGCTTCTTTTTCAGCTCATAGCGGTATTTGTCGAAATTCATCACCCGACAGACCGGTGGTTTGGCTTTGTCAGAAATTTCCACCAAATCCATACCCTGCTCTTCAGCGATTTGTCTGGCCCGTGATGAGGAGACAAGGCCAATCTGCTCGCCATCGTCCCCCAGCAGGCGGACTTCAGGATAGCGGATATCCTCGTTGATTCTAACTTTGAGTTCCTGACTCTGCGCGCCTTTCTTGGGTTTCCGTTTGTTATCCATTATCTCCGTCTGTCAGACTGCTGTTTCTTCGCATTCCCGGCGCACCAAGGCCGAGAATTCCTGCGGTGACATGGGCGGCAGATTTTCGCCGCTGCGCTTGCGCACCGTGATCATGCCGTCCTGCATCTCGCGGTCGCCCGCAATCAGCATATAAGGCACCTTCATCAACTGCGCTTCCCGAATCTTATAATTGAGCTTTTCGTTGCGCAGATCAACTTCCGCCCGGATGCCTGCTTTGCGCAGCTCGGCCAGCACGTGGCCGCAGTATTCGCCTTGGCTGTCAGTGATGTTCATGATCCGCGCTTGCTCCGGGGCCAGCCAAAGCGGGAAGGCTCCAGCGTAATGCTCAATCAACACCCCGATGAAACGTTCCAGCGAACCCATCAGGGCGCGGTGAATCATGATCGGCTGATGCTCTGCGCCGTCCTGACCAGTATAGGTCATGCCAAAGCGTTCAGGTAGATTGAAATCCACCTGAATCGTCGAGCATTGCCACGAACGACCGAGCTGATCTTTGATCTTGATATCGATCTTCGGGCCGTAGAACACACCCTCGCCGGGATCAACCGAATAGGCCAGCCCTTTCTTGTCCATCGCCTGTTGGAGAGACTGCGTGGCTAACTCCCAGTGCGCGTCACTGCCCACATATTTAGCTGGTCTGGTGGACAGGTACACATCATACTCGCTGAAGCCGAATGTCTTGAGGACATGCAGGTTCAGATCAATGATGTTGAAAATTTCTTCCTCAAGCTGATCAGGGCGGCAGAAAATATGCGCATCATCTTGGGTGAAACCGCGTACCCGCATCAGGCCGTGCAAAGCACCGGCTCGCTCGTAGCGATAAACCGTACCCAGCTCGCACCAGCGAATAGGAAACTCGCGGTAGCTATGTGGCTCGGCCTTGTAGACCCCAATGTGGAAGGGGCAGTTCATCGGTTTGAGCTGATAGGCCACTTCATCGATATCCATGGCCGAATACATATTTTCAGCGTAGAAATCGAGATGGCCAGAGGTCTTCCACAAATCTTGGCGGGCAATGTGCGGCGTGTAGAGGAGCTGATAGCCGTTCTGGTAATGGGCATCCTTCCAGTAGTCCTCGATCAGCCTTCGCAGCAGGGCACCGCGTGGCTGCCAAAGAATCAAGCCCGGCCCAATCTCGTCCTGAATGGTGAAGAGCTTCAGCTCTTTGCCCAGCCTGCGGTGGTCGCGCCGCTTGGCCTCCTCAATCCGCTCCAGATACTGCTTCAGTTCTTTGAGATCATAGAAGGCAGTGCCGTAAATCCTAGTCAGCATGGGGTTCTTTTCATCGCCCCGCCAATACGAACCGGCCACGCGCAGCAGTTTAAAGCTCTTCAGCCACGAGGTGTCCGGGATATGCGGCCCCCGGCAAAGGTCAATAAACTCGCCCTGCTGATACAGCGAAACAACCGTTTCACCCTTTGCCTCTAAATCTTTTATCAGCTCGACCTTGTAGGTTTCATTTTGCTTGGCAAAGAAATCAATTGCCTCAGCAATCGGCAGCTCCCGGCGCGAGAAAAGTAAGGCGGCCTTGACGATAGCAGCCATCCGCTCTTCGATAGCGGCGAAGTCATCTGGCGTAAAGGCAGGTTGCCGATCAAAATCGTAATAGTAGCCGTCCTCGATAGCCGGGCCAATAGTCACTTTTACATCCTGGCCAAACAGCTCTTTGACTGCCTGCGCCATAATATGAGCGGCAGAATGGCGAAGAATCTGTAAACCTTCTTCCGACTCAGCAGGAATAAGCTCCAGCGTGGCATCTTCGTGCAGTGACGCAGAAAGATCAACTGTTTTGCCGTTACACCGTACTGCTACGGCCTGCTTGCGCTGCTTGCCAGAGACCAACTCCTTGAGCGTGTCCTGGGCGGCAATGCCTGCTGGAAAGCTCTTCGCTTCGCCGCCGGAGATGGAGACTGCTATGGAAGTCATGAGTTCTGCTGCTGACAAAGAATAGAATATATATAAACTTCCGACTGTTCATTACCTTGAGCAATAATCTCTCCCTCGGCCTGTATCCCTTTGACTATGTCAACAGAATTACCTGTAGGGGAATTACCTGTAGGGGAATTACCTGCAGGGAAAAGTTCATTCACAATCTCCTTAGCAACATTATCTATACTTGGAATACCACCTTTCCTTCCTTTACAACAAGTGGTTCGGAAACAAATAATATACTTTTTCCCTATATCAGGAAAAAAATGTTCTGATCCTTTCTGAATCTTTTCCTTATATTTATCTTTAACATCTTGCAATGTATCTTTATGTCCCTGTGATCCCTTTGTACGAACTTCATCAATGATGAAATGCCTTTCAAGTTTAACGCAAACTTGAGGAAGCGGAAGGTAAAATGCCATTTTTTACTCGCTCCTTTCTATGCTTTTGAATTAAAAAAGGAAAGGCTAAAAAGCCAGACACTGCATCATCTGACCTTTAGCCTTTGTGCCCTGTGCTTTAAAATTGGTAGGCACGGGCGGTTTCGAACCGCCGACTTCTACCGTGTCAGGGTAGCGCTCTCCCACTGAGCTACGTGCCTGCTGCAAGATTTTTCTCTATTATTTCTCAAAAACGTGCTGACTGTCAGACTCACCACGCTCTCATAAGGTTGGAACATATTACGCCATCGAAAACAGAATGTCAATTACCAATAAACCGGGGTGCCTGTCAAGGAAAATAAGAGCAGATGCGCTTCATTTTCTGGCAGCAAGGAGGTCTCGTGGATGTATTTATTTGTTGCGATGAGCAGTTACTCAATCTCTGCTCTGCAATTTTTTGCTGAAGTATCGACAACAAGACTCGTTTAACTGACCAAAATTGCAAGCAGTTGCCCTATTCAGCAGCATGTCTTGCCTTGCCCTTGACCATTCTCTTCGCCGCACTTACTGTATGACGAATGAACCAGAACGATTCTGCCGGACAATCCGGCGGCACAGCTGAGGTAGAGCGTGCCGATCCTTGGGTTTTGGCCGCCAAAGTCGATGCAGCTGATCTGCACGACTTTTCTTTAGTGCTGAGTGCGGTTGGGATTGCCCATCAGGTTGACCGCAAGACCGGAGTGATTCTTGTCCGCCGCAGCCGCAGCGAACAAGCTATGTTTGAGCTGCGCACCTTCCGCGAGGAAAACCACAATTGGCCGCCGCCAGATGTCCTTCCTCCTCCCTTTGTTCGCACCGGCAGCCTGCCCACTCTGTTGATGTTCGTCGGCCTGATCTTGCTCCACGCCATCACCGGCCCTTGGCTGGCTCATAATCCTTGGTTTCAGTTCGGTGCGGTAAACAGCCAAGCTATTATGGAGCAGAACCAATGGTGGCGGCTGCTCACCGCCCTCACGCTTCATGCTGACCAAGGCCATTTAGTCGGCAATTGTGTGATCGGTGGAGTGATGGTGCATCTGCTTTGCAAAACTATCGGCTCCGGCACAGCTTGGCTGGCCATGTTGCTCTCTGCCTGCCTTGCCAATTACCTTAACATCGCTTTGCGCATTGATTCTCACTATTCGGTGGGCTTCTCCACGGCTGTTTTTGCGGCCATCGGCATCTTCTGCGGGCGGCAGCTTCTTGGCGGTTCCTTGATTCGTCAGCTGATTGTACCGATAGGAGCTGGGGTTGGTCTTCTTGCGATGCTCGGCAGTGGCAACGAAGGCGGGCGAACCGACCTTGGTGCGCATCTTTTTGGGTTGATCTGCGGATTAGCCTGCGGCCTGCTGCTCCAGCGAGCAGGGTTAGATCAGCAGGGCGACCGCAGCAACCTCCAGAAGACGCTCTTTGCCGCTGCCCTCGTGCTGATTATCGCCTGCTGGCTGCTGGCTGTTGGGGAAGCAGGGCCGCAGGAATTCAGAAAATACTTGTAAGACCGCCCAGTACAGTTTTAAATAGGCTAGCATCCGCAAATCCGAACATCTTCATCCGTCAATATCACATCAGACAAGGTAAACTATGCCCATGAGTGAGAATTCCCCCTGGGGAAAGAAGAAAAAACCGGCATCGCCCGAAGATTTTTTGGCTGATCTCATCCAGAAAATCCGCGATTTTTTCGAGGAGCAGAGCAGCAAGAACTCGAAAAAGGAGCCTGCCCCTGAGGGCGACGGCTTTGACAAGCAGAAATTTCTCGCCGGAGCAGGCAAGATCGGCCTGATTATTGCCGCGATCGTGCTGCTGCGCGGGGTTTTCGCCTGCTTCTACACCCTCCAGCCCGGCGAGCAGGGCATTGTCCTCCGTTTTGGCAGCTATAACCGCACCGCTGATTCCGGTCTCAACTTCAAGATTCCCTACATGGAAGAGATGATCCGGGTCGATGTGGAAACCGTGCGCAAAGAGGAATTCGGCGTGCGGAAGACCACAGGCCATACCACGGACGACAGCGAGTCGCTGATGCTGACCGGCGACAAGAACGTGATTGATGTGGCCTGGATTGTTCAGTACAAAATCAACGACCCGTTCAAGTTTGTCTTCAAGGTCAAAAACGTCGAGCAGGCGGTGCGCGACAACTCGGAAACCGTGATCCGGCGCATCGTTGGCAACATGGACTTCGACTACGTGCTGGGCAACCGCATCATGCTGGCGGACATGGGACGGCAGGAGCTGCAACGCGACCTCAACAAGCTGGAAACTGGCATCGACATTGTGACGTTGCAATTGCTGGACATCACCCCGACAGACGAGGTCAAACCAGCCTTTAACGAGGTCAATGAAGCGGATCAGGACATGAAACGCTTGGTCAACGAGGCCGAAGAAACCTATAACCGGGTCATTCCCAAGGCACGCGGCTCGGCCTTGCAGACCATCGAAGAGGCGCGCGGCTATGCGGTACAGCGGGTCAACGATGCCAAAGGCGAGACCACCCGCTTCAAGGCGATTGCCGCCGAATACGCCAAGGCCAAAGATGTCACCCGGCAGCGCATGTACCTCGAAACCATGCAGAGCATCCTGCCCCAGGTGAAGCAGGTCTATGTCATGGACAGCAGCCGCCAATCTGTGCTGCCCTATCTCAACCTGAACGAGCCTAGCGCAGGCACTGCATCGCCGATGCTGCCCGTTGACAAACCTTTGAACCAATAACAGACCAGCATGAACCAGCAGATTATGGAGTATCTCAAAAAGCCGCAGTTCCTGAATGGCCTCTACCTTCTGTTTGCCGCAGTCGCCGTGCTCATGATGCTCGACGGCTTTTATATTTTGCCTGAAAACAAGCAAGCGGTCATTACCCAGTTTGGTGCGCCGGTCGGCGAGCCGGTGATCAAGGCCGGGCTGAAGCTGAAAATGCCCTTCTTGCAGCGGGTGAGGCTCTTTGAAAAGCGGATTCTCATCTGGGACGGCGAGCCGAACCAAATCCCGACCAACGACAAGACCTTCATTTACATGGACAACACCGCCCGCTGGCGGATCAAGGACGCGCTGCGTTTCCTCCAGGCAGCAGGCAGCGAGGAACGCGCCCAGACCCTGCTGAATGACATCATCAACGGCGCGGTGCGCGACATGGTCAATCAGAATGACCTCATCGAGATTATCCGTTCCTCAGACTGGAATCAGCAATACGTGGTCGAGACTTCCTCGGCCAGCGACATGACGAAGCCGCCCAGAAAAGGCCGGGATAAAATCAGCGAGCTGGTTTTGCAGCAGGCATCCAAGGACGCGCTCAAATACGGCATTGAGCTGATCGACGTGATGTTCAAGCGGGTGAATTATATCGACTCGGTGCGGGTAAAAGTATATACTCGGATGATCTCGGAGCGGAAGCGGATCGCCGCAGAGAAACGCTCAACCGGCGAAGGCCGCAAAGCGGAAATTCTCGGCAAGGTAGAGCGCGAGCTGAAGGAAATCACCTCAGAAGCCAAGCGGCAGGCCACGGAAATCCGGGGCAAGGCCGATGCAGAGGCATCGCGGCTCTACGGAGAGACCTACAGCAGCGATGCGGAGTTCTATTTCTTCCAGAAAAGCCTGGAAAGCTACCAAAATATCATCGGCGGCAACACTTCGCTGGTGCTGTCACCGAAAGCAGACCTGTTCCGCTATTTAGAATCGCCTGCGGTGCGGCAATAAGCGCTGGGGCGTTGCGCAGAACCGGTCTGAAAATCAGCTGAACAGCATGAGCGGGCTGATGAACAGAGTCACGCCCTCCGAAAAACTGATCCCGGCATCTGTTCAACCGATCCCGCGAGCCGATGAACAGCACCAGAGATACTGTTCATCGGTATGCCGCCATCTGTTTTACAGATGCAGCGACGCGAAAAACAGCGCAGCGTATCGTAGGGGCAGCCCCCCGTGTCTGCCCAACAGCGATGGCAACCGGGCGAACACAGGGGTTCGCCCCTACAATGTATCGGCTGATCGCCCGAATTGACACAAAGAGGAAAAAAAGAATGCTGACCGTGACAAACGCTGCCCTTGATGCCATCAAAGAGCATCTGAGCCAGCACAACATAGATTCCACAATCCGCATCACCATGATGGGCGGCTGCTGTAGAGGGGAAAATCTGCGCTTCACCGTGTGCGAAAAGCAGCCGAACGACCTCAGCTTCACCTTTGACAGCACCGTCTTTCTGATTGATCGCGAGCTTGCTGCGCGATGCGGAGCTGTCAAGGTGGATTTCGCCGACAAATACGACCATTGCCCGTGCAGTGGCCGCAACGGCGGCTTCAGCATCAGCAGCGAACGCTTCTCCTTCCGCTGCGGCGGCAAAGGTGACTGTAAAGTATGCACCACCGAGTGCGCCACGAGTGCTGTGGATGCCTGCAAGTGCGCATAGAGATGTGAAAAATGGTGCAGCGTATCGTAGGGGCAGCCCCCCGTGTCTGCCCAACAGCGCACAGGTGATTAAAAAGTAGATACTGTTGTCCGTGTCAA
>JAGIXO010000055.1 GCA_026122915.1 Candidatus Electronema nielsenii
TGCGCACCGGCGCGCCGTGGAAGGATTTGCCTGACCGATATCCGCCATACCAGACCTGCCACCGACGATTCCAGCACTGGAGGAAGGCAGGGGGGTATTTCGTCGTATTATCGAGGAGCTGGCAGCAGACTTGCAGGAACGCGGCGGCTTTGATATCCGGGAGGCATTTATAGACGGCAGCTTTGTCCCGGCAAAAAAAGGGGCGGTGCGCGCGGTCGGCCGGACAAAACGCGGCAAAGGGAGCCGGATCATGGCAATTGCGGACGCTTCCGGTCGCCGTCTGTCTTGCAAGTGCTTCGCCCCATGAGGTGAAACTGGCGGAAGCGGTGCTTGAGAGCTGTTTTCTCGCCGCACTGCCAGAAAAATTTGTCGGCGACAAGGCATATGACAGCGATGATCTGGACAAATATATTCTGGAAAAGCATGGCGTTGAGATGATTTTCCCTTTCCGCCGCCGCCGAAAAAAGCCAAAAACTCAGGACAGACGAAAACTGAGGCGGTATAAACGCCGGTGGAAAGTTGAACGACTTTTCGCTTGGCTTCAGAACTTCAGGCGGCTGGTTGTCCGGTATGAGCGTCATCTTGGCAATTTCTTAGCTTTTCTGCAACTTGCTTGTTCAGTTATTTTGCTTCGATTTATTTTGAGATAGGTTCATGAGAAAACTGGTCTCCGAACTGGGCTTTTCCCCCGTCGTGCCGCCGAAAAGCAACCGGACAGAATCTTGGAATTGGGAGCATGACAAGGAGCTGCATAAAAAACGGAATGAAGTTGAGCGGCTGTTCAGAAGGCTAAAGGGATTGCGCCGCATCTTCACCCGGTTTGACAAGCTGGATGTTATGTTCATGAGGTTTATCGTTTTTGCCTTGAAATGCCTAAAGCCATACCAGTTTTCCGCAAGGAAAGGAACAGGAAAGCTGCTTGACCTTGGCCTTTGCCTTAGGATATGATGGAGCGTATCGTAGGAGAGTGTTACGCCATGCCTGAACTGCCAGAAGTTGAAGTCACCCGCCGAGGCTTGCTGCCGCATCTGCCAGGCCGAGCTGTGCTTGCTGCTACGTGGTCAGGCAAACGGCTGCGCCTGCCAGTGCCGCTGACGCTGCTGGAGCAATGTATCTGTGGCAGTCAGATCAGCACGGTTGACCGCCGGGCTAAATACCTGCTCATCCGCATGAACAACGCCAGTGTGCTGGTGCTGCATCTCGGCATGACCGGCAAGTTAGGCATTTTCCCAAAGGCGACAGAGCGGGCGACGCATGACCACCTCTGCCTCGAACTCGACAGCGGTGCGGAGCTGCGTTTCAACGATGCCCGCCGTTTTGGTAGCGTCATGGTCTGGCCGGGCGAGGAAGCAGAGCGGCTGGAGCAGGACTTTAGCCGCAGTCAGGGGATAGAGCCGTTTGGCCCGGATTTCACTGCTGCACACTTGGTACAGCTGGCCGGACAACGTAAGCAGGCGGTCAAGAGCTTTTTGATGGATTCCAAGCTGATCGCTGGAGTTGGCAACATCTACGCTAACGAGACCTTGTTTGCCGCTGGCGTGCATCCGCAAGCCCCAGCCAGCAGTCTGAGCATAGAGCAGTGGCAGCGGATCGTTGCTTGCTGCCGGGAAATCCTCAGTCGGGCGATTGAAGCAGGTGGCTCGACGGTCAGTGATTTTCTCGGCGCAAACGGACAACCCGGCTGGTTTCAGCTTCAGCTTGCGGTTTATGGTCGCAAAGATCAGCCCTGCCTGCAATGCGGGCAGGCAATCAGCAAAGAAGTAATCGGCGGACGAGCTTCCTTCTTCTGCCCGCGCTGTCAGCCTATGCCAGTGGCCCGATCAGTCGAACGCTGACTACTTCCCCTTCTTCGCCGTTCAGGTGGACGATTGCATTGATCGGCTCCAACCGATCTGCCAGACGCACCCGCAGCCGCCCTTCCTCATCCACCCGTGCAACCGCGCCTTTCAACACCGTGCAATCCACCTGAGATAGAGGCGCTGGGTCATCAAGGAGAGCCTTCTTCAGCATCCCGCCGGAATATTCCTCGCCGTGCAGCCGGACAATGGCTGGGGCAACTAATTCATGGAAGAGTAGGCGCACCGCTGGCGGCGGGCCAGGCAGTCCGAAGAACGGCACCTTATCCAGCAGCCCGAACAGGGTTGATCTGCCGGGCCGCACCCGCAGGCGGTTATAGACCGACACACCGCCGAGCCGGGCAAAGACCTGCTCAGTGAGATCAAACTTGCCCGGCCCCATACCTCCGGTGCTGATAAGTAGATCAGGCTGGTCACGCTCGATGATCTGCTCGATCAGCGCAGTGATTCGTTCGGCGTTGTCCTCGACAGTGAGACAGCAAACACAGGTGCAGTGCTGAGTCTCCAAGAGTGCTGCTAATAACGTACCGTTACCAGAAACTTTACGGCCCGGCAGCAGCGGCTCTCCAGTCTGAGCAAGCTCTGTGCCTGTGCAGACCACCGCAACCCTTGGCCGCCGCTGCACAGCAAGTGCTTGGCAACCGTTTTCCGCTAACAGAAGCAGATGATCGGGCAGCAGCCGAGTTCTGGCAGCGGCAAGCAGTTGGCCCGTTTGAACCTCGCAGCCTTGGCGGCGGATATGACGCTGCTTCCGAGCAAGCTCCGCTAACGGCACCAGCACCTTTCCGTCCTTCTCCTGACAGACCTCAAAAGGAACTACTCGCGCCGTGCTGGTGGGAACCGCAGCACCGGTCATGATACGGAAGGCTTGACCAGGCGCAAGACTCTTCTGCGTCGTGCACCCAGCGGCGATTTCCCCACTGACTTGAAAAGCGGCAAAGGCTTGATCGGCACAAAGTGGCTGGAGAGCTAAGGCGAAACCATCTCTGGCAGACTGATCACAGGACGGGCTGGGGCGGTCGGCGAAAGTAGAGGCTGCGCAAACCCGCGCCAGTGCCTCAGTCAGCGGGATACATTCTTGCTCAAGTGGGACAATCCGCTCTGTAATAGCAGCGCAGGCTTCAGCAAGAGAGAGTTCGAGGTGGGAGATGGTGGGTTTCATTTAGGTCAAATAACGGCAAGGTATCGGATTTGCGCTCAACCGTCAATCGCTTTAGTTTCGCGGAAGCCTTAGCGTAGGCAAAGCACCACGCCCTCACAATCTTGTTGAATTTCTCGCCACATGGCTTTACACTGCACCCCAGCAGCTCATCCGTAATCTCCATTCAGTAGGTGCATCATGTCCATCAACATAACAACCCAACTTCTGTTCACCTACGGTGGACCTCCCCTGATCGGCGCGTTTATCGGCTACCTGACCAACGATGTAGCGATCAGGATGCTCTTTCGCCCCCTGAAACCGTGGCGCATCTTTGGCATCCGGGTGCCACTCACGCCGGGAGTTATCCCCTCGAAACGCCACCAGCTGGCAGAGAACATGGGCGAGATGGTCGGTGGGCAGTTGCTCACGCCCCAGGACATTGGTGAGGCTCTGTCAGCAGAGCAGTTTCAGGAGCATCTGCGTCGTTTGATCGACAGTCACGTCCAAGATATACTGGGCAAGGATATTGGCCCGCTGCTGAATGTGGTGCCAAGTCGCTTCCGGGTTCATGCTCGCATTGGCCTACGCTCGCTCAAACACCGCCTGCGCCAGAGCGTGCTGGACTATCTCGGCTCGCCCGGCTTTGCTGCGGCCATTGGCACGACCTTGGCTGCATACGGTGATCAGGCAGGAAACCGCAGTCTCAACGAACTGGTGCAGAGCGAAGACCGGCAACGGCTGTATGCCCGGTTGGAGTTATTGACCAAAGACCTGCTGACCGCGCCGCAGGCTACTGAACGCCTTGGCAGCTGGATAGAGCAGGGCATTACCAAGGCGGCAGCAGAGGGTAAAACCTTAGCTGATTTCCTACCTGCCGAACTGCTGGCTTTCCTACGCACTGCTGCCGCTGCCCGCGCGCCACAGGTTTTGGCACAGGCGGCGGTCATTTTGGCAGAACCGCCGATGCGGGAACGGATTACCCAAGCCATTAAAGGCGGGGCTGATCACTTTATCGACAGTCTCGGCCCGATGGCAGCTATGGCCAAAGGCTTCATTAACATGGACAGCTTGGAGGGGATTATCCGCACTTGGATGACTGACCACGAGGATGATTTGGTGGCGTGGCTCCAGCAACCGGAGATTCAGACACGGACAGCGCAGGCCTTGACTGAGCAGGTTGAGGCGTTTCTTGCTGCCCCGCTTGCTGACATAGTAGCAAAACTTACGCCGGAACAGGTACAGCGGCTTTGTCAGCAGACAGCGGCCCAGTTGCTCACCGCCCTGAGTGAAGGCCAGTTGCGGCAAACGTTGTCAGTTGCTCTACGCGAGCATATCGAGGAGCTACTGGAACAGGGACAGATTTCCCTGACCGCGCTGAGTAAGAAGCTGCTGCCCGCTGCTGGCAGGCGAAAGATGCGGCAGGCTGTTGCTGATGAGCTGCGGGCCTTGACTGATGCAGAGCCGGTGCGTCTGCTGATTGGTAAACTGATCAATTCGCTCATAGATCAAATCGTGGCCAAGCCTGCTGGTGTCCTCCGTGACCTGCTGCCTACCGAGGTGCGTAGCGGCATCATTGATTATCTTGTCCTGAACGCCAACCGTCTGCTGATCCGAGAAGTACCCGGCTTGACGGAATCGCTCCGCATCCGCGAACTGGTGAAGAACAAGGTAGATTCCCTCGACCTGCTGCGCTTAGAACGCCTGCTGCTTTCCATCATGGAAGAGCAGTTCAAATACATCAACCTCTTTGGTGCGCTGCTCGGCTTCCTGATCGGGCTGATTAATGTGGCGGCACTGCGGCTGCTGTGACCCTGTGCCCATGGTTTAGCTTGGAATCAGCTGCTCTTTTGGGTATGATGAACAATACGCCATAGTCCGCAGAAAATACCACGACACGAGAAGACAAATGCCCCAAATTATCGCTCTCGCAGGTAAGGGAGGCACAGGCAAGACCACCACTGCCGCCCTGCTGCTTAAATATCTCACCGCCCGTCAGATGACCCCAGCGTTAGCTGTGGATGCCGATGCCAACGCCAACCTCAATGAGTTGCTTGACATAGATGTTCACGCTACCTTGGGCGCGATCCGCAAAGAGCTGAAGGGAGACATTCCGTCTGGTATGACTCGCAATCAGTACATGGAGATGAAACTCCACCAAGCATTGATTGAGGAGGAGGGCTTTGACCTGATGGTTATGGGGCAGCCCGACGGCCCTGGCTGCTACTGCGCAGCGAATCAGTATCTTGCCATGACCATGGACCGGTTGGCGGATAACTACAAATACATCATCGTCGATAACGAAGCAGGCATGGAGCATCTCAGTCGCCTGAATCTGCGCAGGATTGATTATCTGCTCATTGTCTCCGATCCTTCGGCGCGAGGTATTCTCACGGCCCGCCGAATTGCCGAGTTGACCAAGCCACTTCAGTTAGAGATCAAACATCAATATCTGATCGTCAATCGGGTGCCTGATCCCATTCCGCCTGCTTTGCAGGAAAAGATTAATGCTGCAGTCGTTGAGGCAGATATGGAGCTGGCAGGTAGTATCCCAGCCAGCAACGAGCTGGTTCAGCAGGAACTCAGCGGCGCATCGTATCTCCAGCTTGCCGAAGATTCTCAGATTATCCAGCAGGTCTTTGCGATCTTTGACCACATCTTCAGCAGCAAGCAGCCATGAGCGGTGAAGAAAAGAAGCTGACCATGATCGATCTGGCGCGGGTCAGCAAGACCTTTCCGCCAGATGTTCATGCGCTGGCTGATGTCTCCTTGCGTATTCGCCGGGGTGAGATGATTTTTCTTACTGGTCAGAGTGGAGCCGGAAAGACTACGCTGCTGCGAATGCTCTGCGGCATTGACTGCCCGGACAAAGGCTACATCGAAATTGCCGGATACGATCTCAGTCGTATCTCAGGCGGGGAGATGCAAAAGCTGCGTCGTCGAATCGGCGTGGCGTATCAAGACTTCAAGCTCCTGCCCGACAAGACTGTAGCCCAGAACATCGCCTATTCAATGGAGGTGTCGTACCGAAGCAGGCCGTTTATCCGTAGTCAGACCGAAAAATTGCTGACTGAGCTGCATCTTTTAGACAAGCAGGATGCGCTGGCAGGCAAACTGTCGAGGGGCGAGCAGCAGCGGGTCTCCATAGCCAGAGCCGTAGCCAACGAGCCGGAATTGATTCTGGCCGATGAACCAACTGGTAACTTAGATACAGAAACTGCTCTGTTGGTGACGCAGCTCTTCCGCAGCTATAACGAGCAGGGTACCACCTTGCTCATTGCCACTCACGATCAGGCCATTTATGACTTTCCGGGCAGTAAAGTGATTAAGATTGAAAACGGACGATTGGCGATTCAGAAGCCACCGACCTTGGTCAAAAAAGCGGAGGGTAAAGAATGAACTTTCTGCTGGCGGTCTTCAGTCAAACGTGGCGCAGCATTGCCGAAACGTGGCGGACTCAGTTGCTCTCCTTGATCACGATCACCCTGTCGGTACTGATCTTCACCTTTTTCTATCTCGTTTATAGTAACGCTCTGCAAGTCGGCAACCGCTTGGATAATGACCTCCGCTTGATCGTTTATCTCGACGAGCAGCCGGATGCGAATCTTCAGCAAGAGTACCAGCACAAGATCGAGAAATTCGACCAAGTTGAGCGAATTGAATTTGTCGGCAAGTTAGAAGCGTATGACCGCTTCAAAGGTCAGCTCGACGACAGTCAAGACGTACTCAAGGATATTCCCAAGGATTTCCTCCCGCCCTCAATTGAAATCTATCCACGCAGGAACTTAGAAAGCCTCTCGCGAATCAAAGGCTTTTCCGAGTATTTGGAAACTATGCCCGGTGTGCTGAAAGTGCAGTACGGTCGCGAGTGGGTCGAGCGTTTTTACTCCTTTATCCAGCTGCTGCGCGTGGTGGTTTTTCTCTCTGGCAGCCTGCTGATCCTCACCACCACCTTCATGATCGGCCACTCGATCCGCCTCACCGTGTTTTCCCGAAAAAAGGAGTTAGAGTTGCTGCGGTTAGTGGGCGCATCGAACAGCTACATCCGCGTGCCTTTCTTTCTTGAAGGCGCGCTCCTCGGCGCACTTGGTTCGACCGCTGGGATCGCTGCACTTTACCTGCTCTTCCGCTGGATCAAAACTAATTTTGCTGGTCAGGCCGCGCAAGGCATGTTTTCTTTCAGCTTTTTCAGCACTTCCTCAGTCTGCATGATTATTGTTCTTTCTATCCTGCTTTGCGCGGGTGGCAGCTTTGTTTCCATCCGCAAAATACTGAGCGTGTGATCATGAAGGCGAAAAAGCTGGCCGCTGCTGTTCTCGCCGCCGCCCTGCTCGGTGCTTCTTGGCCCTGTTCTGCTCAAGACGCGGGCAAGGTGCAGATTAAGATCGGCAGGCTGCGGGAAGAAATTGCCCTGCAAGAGGAAAAGCTCCTGAAGAGCAGCGAAGAAGAGATCGCGGTATTAGACGAGTTAGACCAGATCAGCAGCAAAATGGAGCAGCAGCAGGAAAAAATCAATGTCCTCCAGAAGCAGCTTGAAACCCAGAAGCAGACTTTAGCCAAGACTCAAACTGTTCTTGATCAGACCGCGCAGGCGCGAGACAAAGCTCTGCGGCACATGCTTAACCGGTTGCGGGCTTTTTATATGATGGGCAGGCTGGGTGCGCTCAACGTCACCTTTTCCAGTCGCACCCTTCCTGAGCTGATGCTGATGAGCGACTCTTTTCGCAGTCTGGCTGGCTACGACCAAACGGTAATAGAGAAATACCGCGAGAGTTTAACCGCTCTGAAGCAGGCCAAGACCGCCTATGAGCTGGAGGAGTCACTGATAGAGGAATTAGTGCGCCAAGCTGAGGAACAGCAGCAGGCACTCAATCTCCTTCGCTCGCAGCGCGAGGAATTGCTGACTCGAATTAAGACGCAACAGGGTCTCTACCGCTTGGCAGTGCAGGAAATGCGCAAAGCCGAGCAGGATATCCGCCGCAGTTTTTTACAACCTAAAAAAGAGGCTTCCTACAGCGGGTTAGGCCTGCTGCCTTTTAAAGGCAAACTTCCTTTTCCGGTAGAGGGCAAGGTGATTCATGCTTCGGCGAGGTGTTAAAAGAAGGGCTGCGCAAGGGTGAAACCGTGAGCGGTATCCATATTGAGGTGCAGCCGGAGACCGAAGTCCACACTGTGCAAAAAGGCCAAGTGATTTCTGCTGGCTACCGGCGCGGCTACGGTAATGCGGTGATCATTGATCACGGCCAAAATTGGCTCTCGGTCACGGCTCGCTTGGATACAGTTTTTGTCCACGAAGGCGATGTAGTGACGCAACATCAGAAAATTGGCGTGAGCGGCGATCTTGCTACGCTCTACGAGCCAGGGCTGTATTTTGAAATTCGGCAAGGCGGAACCGCCCAAGACCCCCTTCAATGGCTCAAAACGAATTGATTTGTATTTTTTATTCTTCCGGCAGTCAGTTTTGCAGTATAAGAAAGAAAGAGGCTGTTAGGGGCTAAAAAATTATCCCAGAATGCTATGAAACATTCACTGCTGCGGCACTGTGTTGTTGCCGCTTTTTTTGCTGCGCTGTCTGCGGCCCCACTTGCTGCCGAGGTGCAAAAGAATCAGACACCAGCGGCAGAAATTTATAGTAATTTGGAAACCTTTGCCACTATTTTAGACATGGTGCAGAAGCACTATGTGGAAGAAACACGCGGTACCGACATTTTGGCCGGAGCAGTCAACGGAATGCTTGGCACGCTCGATCCGCATTCTTCCTATCTATCACCCAAGGATTTCAAAGAACTCCAAGAAGATACCAGCGGCAGTTTTAGTGGTGTAGGTATTGAGGTAACAGTGCGCGACGGGCTACTGATTGTGGTTTCGCCCATCGTCGGAACACCTGCCTATTTCCAAGGCATCAAGGCAGGCGACCAGATCGTCAAAATCAATGGCCAAGCAACCGCAGACATGAATCTCAATGATGCAATCATGCAGCTGCGCGGCAAAATCGGCGAAAAAGTAACACTGACTGTCAGTCGTGAAGGCCAGCCACAGTCGCAGGATATAGTGCTGATCCGTAGTCTCATCCCCCAGCATTCGATTGTCGCGGCGGAGCTTGCACCGGGCTTGCATCATATTCAAATCACTAATTTTCAGGCTGACACAGTCCGCGATTTTAAAGATGCCCTGAGTAAAGCGGCAAAAAAACGGCCCGTCACGGGCTTACTCCTTGATCTCCGCAATGATCCGGGTGGACTTTTAGAGCAGGCGGTAAGTCTTGCTGATCTCTTTATTCAGCAGGGTTTGATTGTTTCCACCAAAGGCCGCGATAAAGAGCAAGACATGCTTTTTGAGGCGCGTTCTGGAATCGAGAAATACGCCTTTCCGATGGTAGTGTTAGTCAATGAGGGGTCAGCCAGCGCGGCGGAAATTGTCGCTGGTGCGCTCCAAGATCATAAACGGGCATTGATTCTCGGCACTAAAACTTTTGGCAAAGGCTCTGTTCAGACCGTAGTGCCGCTGCCCAACGGCGCTGGGTTACGTCTCACTACCGCCCGCTACTACACGCCTAACGGTAGGTCAATTCAAGAAACCGGCATTGAGCCTGACATTGTAGTGCCACTTGAGGAGTCTGAGGAAGTCGGTAAGCAGCAAATCCGAGAAAAGGACCTACACCATCATTTTGAAAACAAAGAACTGAAGAAGAAAGACAAGAAAAAGGGCGGACAAAAAGAAGATGCCCAGCAGATAAAGAAAGACAATCAACTAAGTACGGCCTTGTTTATTCTTCAGCATCTTCCGCAGTAGCATTCTTTATGACACAGGGGCGATGATCAATCGTCCCTGTGATCGTCAGTGCTAATATTTAGGCAATTCCTGCTGTCGGTAATCATCTGGGTTGCGCCAACCGTCACCGCCTTGGAGGTCTGGGGCTGATTTTTGCTACCCGGCATCGAATTGCGATATCCTGCCCAGCTAAAGAAGAAGGGATGACACTTCTTAGCTGTCGTGTGTGATGTCCCCCTAAAGGAACTCAACAAGGTATAGATCATACGAACGATCAATTGTAATTCACTGTTACCATGCTGTATGTGAAGCAGAGCCTTCCATGTCATCCCTTCTATTTTTTAATATGCCGATGCCGAACCAAATTCCTTCCTTTTAATAACTCGTTCCAAGTCAATCTCTGTATCCCAATCCATGAACCATCGTTTTGCCGAACTGATTTGCTCTATTGCTTCACTAAGATTTTTAGTTGCGTATTTTGTTTTCTGGACAGCATACCGTTTTGTTTTTTCGGTTATAAATGGGCATGTCACAATATCAAGAAACAACATCGTCAGTTCACTTCGTGTGAAAGGATTGAGGCACTTCTCAAACTT
>JAGIXO010000056.1 GCA_026122915.1 Candidatus Electronema nielsenii
TTTGGTGTGCTGCTGCGCTTAGAGTTTTACTCGCCTGAAGAGTTGGTACTGATAGTCAAACGCTCGGCCCGACTGTTCGGCATCGGCATCAGCGACGACGGTGCGCTGGAGATAGGTCGCCGCTCGCGCGGTACGCCGCGCATTGCCAACCGCCTCCTGCGCCGAGTGCGGGATTGCGCTGAGGTCGCAGGCAAGGCGGTGATCACCGCCGAGGTAGCGGGTAAGGCACTGGACATGCTGGCGGTTGACCGCTTTGGTCTGGACGAGATGGACCGTCGCATCCTCCTTGCCTTGATCGACCGTTTCCAAGGCGGGCCAGTGGGTTTGGAGACCTTGGCCACAGCGGTCTGCGAAGAGAAGAACACGCTGGAAGATGTCTGCGAGCCGTTCCTGATCCAGTCTGGCTTCCTCATGCGCACACCGAGAGGCCGCATGGCCACGGCGGCGGCGTATGAGCACTTTGGCAGGACGATGCCGGGGTGAGCAGGAGCGGTTTTGTGCCGAATCAGATGAAAAAACAGCAGCAGGAGGATGACAATGAACACTGGATTAGTGGCAGAAGCCGCCGCGCAGATGGCGGCTCTTCCTTGCAGAATGCAGGAGATGGCACTGCGCTTCATCAGGGAGCTGAGTTTGTCCGGGAAACGCGGCGTACCCGGCAAAAATCTTCTCAAATATGCGGGCACTGCTGCGCCGGACGACCTGAAGGCAATGAGCGAGGCGATTAAAAGCGGCTGCGGACAGGTCGATCATCATGAATGGTAGCTTTCTTCTCGACACCAATATTGTGATCGCCCTGTTTGCCGGAGATGCTTCGGTCATGGCGAACATAGCGGCAGCCGAAGAGGTTTTCATCCCTGCCGCAGTCATCGGCGAGCTGTTTTACGGGGCGAGAAAATCAGGCCGCCCTGCGGAGAATGCGCAGCGGATTGAAGAGTTTGTCGCAGACAATGTGATTCTGAGCTGCGACGCGGAGACAGCGCGGCTTTATGGTGACGTGAAGAGCGGCTTGCAGCGGAAAGGACGGCCAATCCCTGAGAATGACATCTGGATTGCAGCGGTCGCGCTTCAACACAATTTGATCCTAGTGAGCCGGGATGAGCATTTTGAGGCCATAGAATGGATCAGACGCGCAACGTGGTAGAAAAATTCTATAAAGGATGATTGTCAACCGCCATCGCATGAGCATTAAGAATTGAAGCGGCAGAGTAAACCATGCCGCTGAGAGAATTTCGAGCAATCAACAAAGGATGATGACCATGATTCAATCTGTTCGTTCCCTCTGTCTGTCTGTTATGCTACTTGCAGCAGTCATGCTTGGAATGCTTGTCAGCAGATACGCAGTGGCTGAGAGCATAAACGGTGTGAATAGCGAATCCGTGATCATCGACAGCAAGATGACCAGCAAAGAAGCGTTTGCTGGCTTATCCACGGACTGCCCGGAGAAAATCCGGCGGCGGCAGAAGCTGATCGAGGTCAAGTATTATTCATTCGACAAGAAGATACATCAAGGTCAGTTGGTGATTGATGCTGAACTTGAAAATGATGTCAAGACAGTGTTCAGTCTTGCATTCAAGCAACGCTTCCCTCTTCAATCTGTCATCCCTATCGCAGCCAAACAGTTCGGCTGGGACGACAACCTTTCCATGGCAGCTAATAATACATCCGTATTCAATTACAGGTTCAGCGTTGGCAGTACGCATTTGTCAAAACATGCCTACGGCAGAGCCATTGACATCAATCCATTCCAGAATCCCTACATCAAAGGCACTGTCGTTCTTCCGAAAGGCGCAAAATATGATCCGGCTGCTGCTGGCACGCTGACGAAGAATCATCCGATTGTCCGAGCCTTTGTGCGGCTGGGTTGGACATGGGGCGGCAGCTGGATTTCACTGAAAGATTACCAGCATTTTCAGAAACCGTTGAAGGAATGATTCATGCCGCACGCTCCGCAGCAATCTGAAAGACTTAATGGACATGGTCGCGACACGCATAAGCCGGGGCTATCAGCTGAACGTATCATCAGGCATGGTTCAACCATACTCATCTCTTGGTTGAACCATATTGAAGGACAGCTTGAACCATGCCAAGATAGTGGTTGAACCATACCTCGCCTATGCTTCAACCTATAAAATATAGCGACCAACCACGCCGCTGAGAGGATCAACGAATGATCAGCGACGTTCAACCGAGCAGCTCAACCGCAGGAGGATATGATGCCAGACAATGGAGGATGTCTTCTGGCCGTTCCTGATCCAAGTCCGGCTTGCTGATGCGCACACCGAGTGGGCGTATGGCTACGGCAGCAGCATATGTGCATTTTGGGCGGCAGATGCCGGGGTAAAAAGAGCGCAGATTCCGCAGGGGCTAAAAATCTTTCGCCCCTGCTCTTGCAAAAGAGAGATGACATAGTTGCAGTCTGCATATCCGCAGTCTGCTGTCATGCGGCAAGGATGCCCCTGAAGCCGCCTGACTCAACACGGGGCGCAAGGAGAACAGTAATGAATTGGTATCTCGAAGTGCTGAAGCAGTATGCGGTGTTTTCTGGACGGGCGAGAAGGAAGGAATACTGGATGTTCACTCTTTTCAGCTTAATCGTCTCGTTGATACTCGGCATTGCCGAATGGATACTCGGTGATGTGACAGGGGCTGACCTCAGCATTATATCCTTGCTTTATAACTTGGCCATCATGCTGCCAAGTATCGGCGTGAGCATTCGGCGACTCCATGACATAGACCGCAGCGGCTGGTGGCTTCTTCTGAGCTTTATCCCAATTCTTGGCTGGATAGTCTTGATTGTATTCGCTGCGAGGGACAGTACACCTGGAGAAAATGAATATGGTCCCAACCCAAAAGGGGAATGAGCATCTCAGCACGATGACGGTGCGATAAAAATGGCGGATGAATCGTAGGGGCGAAAATTTTTTCGCCCCTACAGAACCGTTGAACCTATTCCGATAGAGGTTCAACCATGCGCATGTGTGCTTTAAGCACAGCTTGCGTATGCACGAACCATACCTCGCCTATGCTTCAACCTATAAAATATAGCGATCAACCACGCCGCTGAGAGGATCAACGAATGATCAGCGGCGTTTAACCGAGCAGCTCAACCGCAGGAGGATATGATGCCAGACAACTCAAACAATCCTAATCCGCCGAACAACCCGCCGCATGTGCCGACCTTGGCAGACAAGCAGATCGACCTGTCGCACTTTGACTTGATGGACCTTAATGCAGACGAAATCCGCAGCCTACCTAAGCCGAAGATCGAATTCCCGGAGGCGGCCCGCCAAGTCATCGGCCTGTACCCTGATTTTTCGGACAAACTCCAATTGACCGCAGAGGAATTCGACCCTGACAAGGTGGCAGAGCAGCTCAGTTTGGCCGACCAGCTTATTCCGTATGCCGAATGGCTCGAGCGGCGGGCGGAGCAGGTACGGGAAACGCGGATGTTCCATCTCGCTGATGCCTACCGGGCTGTGCTGCGGGTCTATCACCGGGCAGAGGCGGCGGAGGCATTTGATCCGCAGGTGGGATACGCCTTCGCCTTTCTGGACGACTACTTCGGTATAGGGAAGAAGAAGAGCAAGAAGGAGTAGCGCGGTGCCGACATGACGCATGGGCATAACAGGCAATGAGAGCTACATGACGTAGTTCTTTTCAACTTATTAAGGAAGGTGCTATGATGTACAAGTTAAACACGGTGTTCAAACAGTCGGCGGCAGTGCTGGCCGCAGCACTACTGCTGCTGTCTTTTGCCGCATCCGTCCATGCCCACGCGACCAATCTCTGGTGCTACATCGAGAAAGGCCGCGTCTATGTGGAAGGATCGTTCATGGGCAGCGGCAGAACAGTGCAAAACGGCAAGGTGATTGTGGTCAATGAGAAGGGTGACAAAGTCCTTGAAGGCGACACGGACAAAGAGGGTAAGTTCAACTTTGAGCCGCCGTACAAGGGCAAGATGACCATCCTTCTGCGGGTGGATCAGGCACATGATGCAGATTTTGAGCTGACAGAGCAGGATTTTAAAGACGCAGAAGCAGAAGAGGCAAAAGCCGCTGAGAGCAAACCGGCGGAGGTACCAGCAAAGTAAAAGTGCTTCTGCCCATGAAAATGAGCTTTCCGCCTCATTGTCTGGGCAGAGCAGCCTATGTTATCTTAATTTTCATGTTGCTGCGTTAGCAGCGGGAGGCGCGGCATTGAACGGTTTTCCCAATCAGCCTGATTCTTTGCCTATCTTTACAATCAAAAGGAGAAAAGAACAATGCAGAACTCTGTCCAAACCATCACTGTCTTGACCGCAGCTCTGCTGCTTGGCGCAACAGCAGCTTCGGCACTGCCGATCAAATCTGGCAACGATAAGGTGCAGGTGAAGCTCTACGGCGAGGTCAACCGCGCGGTAATGTATGCCGATGACGGCTATCAGGATAAGATATTTCATGTTGATAACACCAACTCTGAGACCAGAGTCGGCCTGAACGGTGAGGTTGCTGCGGCTGATTACCTGACTGTGGGGAGCAGCTTAGAGCTGAAATGGCAAGCCAATCCCTCCCATGCAGTATCAATGGACGAGGAGAATATTTCCGGCGAGTTCTCAGAAGAGCTGGTGGAAGTGTACTTTGATTTCAAGAACGCGGGTAAGTTTTCCATCGGCCAAGGCAGCATGGCCTCTGACGGTGCCTCAGAGGTTGATTTATCCGGCACGGACATTGTCGGCAATTCCGGTGTTGCTGATGTGGGCGGCGGTCTCAAATTCTATGACGCAGCAGGCAGCGGCTACGGCGATGATCAAGGCGGCACTATCGTGGGTGAGACTTTCAAACGACAGTGCTGTGATCTCTTCAACCGCATCACATCGGACGGCTTAGGCAAACGGCAGCGGGTGCGTTATGAAACACCGAGCTTTGCAGGCTTTACCCTTAGTGCTGCTGCGGGTACGGAAGACACTGCTGATGTTGCTCTAAGCTATTCCGGCGAGTTCGGCGGCAATCAGCTCGAAGCTATGGCAGCTTGGTCTAATCCCGGCGAAGGCAGCGATTATGCCCAGCTCAATGCTTCTGCTTCCTTGCAGCTCAATTTTGGTCTGAATCTCACCGCTGGTTTTGGAACCCATGATATGGATGAGCTGCCGACCAACGGCGATGATCCGGTCTTCACCTACGGCAAGATCGGCTGGAAGTGCGATCAGATGTTCTCTGTCGGCAGCACGGCGGTTTCTGTTGATTACGGCATCTACAAGAACGGCACGGCGTTGAATATCGAGCAGGAGGCAACTGCTATCGGTGTGCAGTTTGTACAGGAGCTGTCTGATTATAGCACCCAGCTCTATGCGGGATCCCGATCGTTCTCTTTGGAGGACAACACTGGGGCTGATTACGAGGATATCTCCGTCGTTATGGCTGGAGCACGGTTGAGCTTCTAAATCGTGCGTGCTTGGACAATCAATCGAGGTTGTCCAAGCACACAAGCAGTATTGCTATTGCCACTGAAATGAAGATTCTACTTCACGTCTGCTGCGGGCCGTGTACCATGTATCCGCTTGATTTTCTTCGGCAGCAAGGACACGAGGTGAGCGGCTGGTTTCATAATCCCAATATTCATCCTTACCGGGAATTTAGGCGGAGGATTGAGGCGTTGGAGGAATTTGCCCGGCAGAAGAATTTTAACGTGGAGATCGACTACACCTACGGCCTGCGAGCATTCTTACGCCAAGTGGTCTTTCACGAGGACAGCCGCTGTGGTCTCTGCTATGACCTCCGCCTAACGCCTACAGCGAAACGGGCTGCGATTCAGGGCGTTGATGCCTTCAGCAGTACCTTGCTTTATTCAAAATACCAGAACCACAGCTTGCTAAAGAACAAAGGCGAAGCCTTGGCCAAACAACACGGCATCGGCTTTTATTATCACGACTTTCGCGAAGGCTGGCAGCAGGGTATTGATGCCTCTGTCGCCATGAACCTCTATCGCCAGCCCTACTGCGGCTGCATTTACAGCGAACAGGAGAGGTATGATAAAAAGATGCCACGTAAAGTGGCACCTGACGAGGCTTCGCAATAACAAAACGGCGTACTCGGCCTCAGCCATCTTTCATCTATTTTCTGTTATAGATGATCTTTTTAGCGTTGCTTTCACAATATCCCACCACCTTGCCTGTCGTTGTTGCACCCTTGGCAACAATAGTCAGCTCATACGCTTTGACCCCTTTAGAAGACAGCTTGGCCTCAATTTCTGCCTTCAGCTCCTCGCAAGATTTAATGACTGAGATTGCTACCACAGGCTTTTGGGCGACTTCAATCATCTGAACAGCAACAACCGGAACGTGCTGGCTCGGTGACATAGGATCATTTTGAAGCGGAGTAATAGGTTCTTGCGTCGGTTTCGCTGAAGGAGGTAAAATGGCAATATCGCTACCCAGTTGCGCATTTTTTTTCGTCTCAACTTGCTTGCTGTAGATGATCTTCTTGGAGCCGTCTTCGCAGCGGCCCACAATCTTACCCGCCGGACTTACTGCATCGCTGGCGACAATGGTCAGCTCGTAATTTCTCACCCTCTTAGAGGTTAGCTTCGTCACAATCTGGGCTTTTAGTTTCTCGCAGGGCTTACCAGCGGCAAATGCTTGACTAAAGCTCAACAGTATTGCGGCAGTTAAAAGAATAAAACGTTTCATAAGCACAGCTCTCCTTGTCAAAAGACAGGAAATAATGAGTAGAGGCGAAAATTCACCGAGTTTTGTAATTTAAAATGATATACAGTCCCATGCCCACTGTGAAGGTGAGATTGGGCAATAATGAGGTATCGACGCTGCCGCTGGTTTCCATTGCGTAAGAGGCAGCATAAACGTCGCCAAACAGCGTTACAATGAATGCACTGATCAAAATAACCACTCGAAAGGCAATGTCAATATGCTTTTGTAAACACCAACTAAAATACCACGCCACGGCGATGCCGACTGACCACGGAATTAAAATTGAGAAAAAAGCCATTCTGATTGGACTTGCAATGGAAACAGAGGCCATCATCATTGATGGGATAGAAAGCCCCAATGCTCTTGCGCCGAAATAAATTAAAAATCCAGTCATTGACGAGATGATCAAAATAACTTTTTCAAACATCTTCTCTTCTTTATGGACAGCATAGCCGATATAAAAAATAAGCCCCAGCATTCCACAGATAATCATAATATGAGTTATGATATTCAGAATGAAAACCATTATATCTTCCCTTAGTCAGAAAAAAATAATGTCGGCCTGTGGACTGTCAGGACGACGAAGATAAACTTTCTTGTTCAGCTATATTAGCGAGTTAATAACCATGCTGCCGTTGTCATGTCAAGCGTAAAGCATCGAAACGAAAAAAATGTGCTGGCAGTAACTCACCTAAACCTCAGCTTACTGAATCCGTCCTGCTCTTCCCAAGGTCGTGAAGCCCCCAGTCCGTTCAGCTCGAACAGCAGTAGTTCTAAGGTCAGATAAACCTTAGTGTTTCGGCGTACGCAGGCGGTAAGAGTCTCGCCGTGATCGCCCAAGGCGGCGTGCAGATGGATTTTAGGTTCGCCGTTATCTAAATGCACTGAACCACTACCGACCACCTCGCAGACTTCATTCACCTGCCGCCAGATCGGATCAGGCGGTACCACCGGCTCTTTTGGCCCAGTCACTACCCCTGCTTGAGCAAAAGCACCGATGATTTGAAACCAGCCACTTTCGATTTTTTCGGTAAGAATAATCTTGCGCAACTCGGCCAAAAAATCTTCACCGTGATCAAAGCGGGCTGCAATCACCCGACCTACTGAGCCTGTTCTGTATTCCATTGTGATCCTCCTCTTCCTCTGTTAGTGCAGATCATCGCCGGTGCTACTCATAGTTAGATTACCGCTTTTCACGCCGCGCAGAGCGATCATTCCTTCTGCCAGCTCGCGCACCTTAGATGCCAGTCCCTTAACGATGGTTACTTCCAAGCAATTATGATGATCCATATGCACATGGGTTGACGAGGTGATCAGCTGGTAGTAATCATGCTGCACCTCAGTGATTCGCTCTTGAAGTTTAGCCTGATGATGATCATAAACTAAGGTAACTACGCCTACTACCTCACTGTCCTGTTCCCACGCTTCATGAATTAGTCTGCCCCGAATCAGGTCGCGCACGGCCTCAGAGCGGTTGGAATAACCGTGTCGAGTAATATAATCGTCAAACTGCGCCAGCAACTCTTCTTCAAGGGAGACAGAGAAACGTTTCAGCATGATGGCGGCACCACCGCGTTGAGGGACATGATTTCAAGGGATCATGACGCATCTTCTATTTTTTTCAGTCGTTCTAAGATAGAACGGGCTTCCTCGCGCAACGAATTGGGCAAGCTTTGATCTTTTTCCGCTCGCTGAAGATACTGCTTGGCATCTTTGACTCGTCCTTTGTAGAGATAATGCTTGGCCAAATAAAAATTACTGGCATTAGTCTTACCTTGACGAGATTTCAATCGGCCTAATTCGTAATAAACCTGCGGATAATCAGGTCTTGCTTTGACGATTTCCAAATGTAACTGCTCTGCCCCAGATAAATCACCGCTTTTCTCCAAGGCTTTAGCCAAATGAAAGGCGGCGTAAATGTCTGTAGCATCGCGCTCATGTGCCCGGCGCAGAAGTTGGAGTGCTTGGGCAGTCTGGCCAGCTTCTAACCGCAGCACTGCCAGATCAATGTCCAGAATCTCTCGGCCCGGAAAATCCTGCCGCACTTCCTCCATCTGTTTGACCGCACCGCTGAAGTCCATTTCTTGAGCACTGAGCAGAGCCAAGCCGTAGCGAGCTATGCTGATTTCCTCCGCATCCTTTCCTGAGGCGATAGTCCCGGCACACCAATTTCGCATTTCATCTGGCTCTAAGGACTGACTTAGTACCCGATATTTAAAACGAAGAAAGGCAAAACGGTCCTTTGCCGCTGCCTTCAATTGACCTGCTGGCTTGGAATGATCACGTTCTATCAGCGATTGCACGTAATTTAACCGATCTTCGGGATTAGGATGCGTGAGTAAATAAGGCGGCAGTTGCTCGGAGCTGTAACGAGTAATCCGGCGCATGGTCTTGAGCATGTCTTCCATCGCGTTAGGATCACGGCCCATATTCCGCAACCAATCAAAAGCCAGCCGGTCTGCTTGCTCTTCGTCTTGGCGGGAAAAACTCAGTCCAGCTGCGCTACCTGCGGCCATCGCACTGGTGAACAACCCTTGAGTCAGAGCGGGATCGCCCACAGCCAAGCTGGCAAGACCGAAGAGCATACTGAGTGCCGTTACTTTGCTCTGTTTCGCCATGCGTGAAGAGATATGGCGGCTGGTCACATGGCCGATTTCATGGGCCATAACGCTGATCAACTGATCCTCGCTTTTCATGGTCTTAATCAGGCCGGTGTTGAAAAAGATCAAGCCGGACGGAGCGGCAAAAGCATTAAACTGACTATTCTTGACCACAAAAAAGTGGTAGTCAAAATACTGCGGCCCTGCTGTAGCCAGCACTTGTCGCCCAAGATCATTAATATATTGGGCGATATCAGGATCGTCGATCAGCTCGAATTCGCCGCGCACAGCGTAAAGCAGTTGCTCGCCGATCAGCCGTTCATCGCCGATACTAAAACTGTACGCAAAAACTGGCAGCAGAAGCAGAAAAGCCGCCAGCAGAACAACGGCCCGCTGAAGCCGTCTGGGTAGTGTCTTCATTCTTTCATCCAAGATATTCCCTGTTGCCGCGATATAAGAACACCTGCCGCATACTACCCTGCCAACATGGTCTGCGTCAAGCAGCCAGTCTCTGCGCCCGGCGGAAGCCACCGACTCATCAGTCTATCTAATTTCGTTTATAACTATTATCTATTTGACTGTTAGAAACGAAGAGGGTAAAATTAAAAATTTCGTCGCGACAGGCGGAGCTTCCTCCGCCCACTGTACATAAATACTTGAGTGGTTGCCTACTAAACAGGGCTTAATAATACACACAAAATTGTGGCAATTTTTCTTCTTGACAATTAGCCAGTTTTGATCTTCACTTACGGTTGATTACAACAGCAAGGAATATGTCAAATTCAGCACATGCAAGTCTATGGACAGTTATATACTTATAGGTTGTACGGCCTTTCTCGGCGCGATTTTCGCAG
>JAGIXO010000057.1 GCA_026122915.1 Candidatus Electronema nielsenii
CAAAGACAATCGACACAGGCCAATGGCTGATCACATCCACCGCTGCTTTCACATCCTGATAGAAATTCCATTCTCGGCCTGAAGGATACTGGCCGCCCATGCAGACTAAACGTTTCACTTTTTGGCGAACCAGATCAACCCCATCCAAAGGCGACAACGCATCTGGCTTTGATTGAAGAAGATGATGCAGATTGGTCAAATAACCGATGCTGACAAGAGTCATGCTGCTGTCCGCTTGCGCAGCCAAGACTCGTCGGTAGAGCTGCACTGCGTCCGGTACTGTCGCCGTACTCGTGCTGGGTGCGAATTCTTCGGCCACTGCACGGGTATAGCTTGATTCATCGCCAACTATCCCGTCCTGCGCTTTGCCGATTGGAATCTCTTGCCGCCCGAACCAAGCATTAAGGGCTTGCAAGCAAGGGACACTCCACGGATCACCGGACGAGACCATCATAGCGAGCACGTTGACCTTGCCCTGATTGGCCAAATTGTGCAAGATAGCCACCGCACCTACGTCATCTGCATCGGACGAAATATCGGTATCCAAGATCATGAGGGGAGACTCTGCGCTTGACGACCCACCACAGCCTGATAGCGTTATCGCCAAAAGAAGGATGGCTAACACAAAGGCTGCTTTCATCAATACCTACCGCTGAAATAATCGTCCAATATCTGAGCGTGATCAAATGCTAAGAGCGGTAGGTGAGTTCGGGTAAAGACCTTGGCTTGCAACGCATCGTCCAAGCCCTGCGGTACGCCCTTAGCCTTGGCGATGAACACGGTCGAGGCGGTATGCTGGCGCTGATCTCGGTCTGGATTGGAATAGGTGTGAAACTGCCGAATCAGCGTGACATCCAAGCCGGTTTCCTCCTTGGCCTCACGCACTGCTGCTTGCTCGTAGCTTTCACCGTAATCGATAAAGCCACCGGGTAAAGCCCAGCCCGCCGGTGGATTCTTGCGCTCAATCAGGACAATGCCCTGCTCCAGCTCGATGATGATGTCAACAGTTGGAACAGGGTTTCGATACGTCGGCATGAGTCTCTCCCGCTATTCTTGCAACGTCTGAAAAAGGTTACATTGTTGGATGCAGAAAGGGTGTGTTTCGCTTCGCACTGTGCATATAAAATATATATCCATTTTTTTAGACAGAAAAATATATAATATGCAACAGAAGGTTTATATCTATTTTTATAGATCACAACTTAGGTTAATACTTAAGCTGGTTTTCTATCACCTGTACAGTGTTACCGATCTTTATGTCAACCCCTTTTCCTATCGTCTTGCCGTGTAGAGAAAAGCTTTTACGAACGTAATCATAAATATCTGTTTTTTGAATCGAATTGTCTGAGGTGTAGTCATGTTTCCAATTCATCAACCATCTTTTTTCATGCCCATTTTTCGTCGGAACCTCTATTTCAATAATCATACTTTGCAAAAGATGCAAAAAATTCTGATCATTCGATCCGTTAGCTAAATAATCGCGACATTTTTTTGACATACAAACACCAGAAAAGTCTAACTTGTTACTTTCTGAATGGCAGTCCGCCAATACTTTCCCAGAGAAAAAATGATCAAAGATACAGTACTCCGCATAATCGACATAACCCCTAAGAGGCAATCCTCTATCAAACATCTCTCGAATGAACGCCAGAATAAATTGTACCGTGATTAAGGCAGGGACGGTGTGGAAATCTCGTTCAATTTTGCTTTCCTCAATATCTTTCATATCAAAAAAGAAAATAATCGTATCAGATACGATGAGGTGTTTAATTTTCCCTTTTAGAAAGCAACGACCGATATTTCTGTCAGAATCAGAAAATTTATGGAATCTTGATATCTTACATGAAATCTCTTCTTTTATTTCGCAAATCTGCTCCACTATAATTTTAACAGTGGAATACATGGAGTTATTCTCCAATAAACTCGTGTAGCCTAATATGTCGCAGAAGCATACTATTCCTCTTGATACATAAAATTCGTCATTCATCTAAATTTCCTTTCCATATTCCAACGTTTCGAATTAGACGTGGGAGACGCTTTGCTCGTCGATTGGTTTCGAAATCACAAAAAGGTAGCTTTGGGTTTTGTTCGAAATATGACATGCCCATGCTGAATAGTGTGATAGGCTTGCATTGCATGTCAGATTCCTTCTTGCAGGCAAAGTTCCCGGATTTCCCGCCACGAGCTGACCGCCGGAAGATGGCGGCAGTGCTGGTTCCACGGCTGGCGGAAGAGCAAAGGCTGGATACCTGCGACATGGAGCTGCTGACAGGTTTCAGCTCGATCATCGATAAAACAATCTAACCCCTGTTCTATAATGTGGCGGGCTTTATCATCATGATCGCCCATTGCCACAACCCGGACGTGTGCCACAACCGACGCTGGCAAAACGTGTTCAAACCAGTCTAAGACCGGGTGCAGGAGAGGCCGAGCTGTGATGACTGTGACCCCGGCGGTTTCTGCTAACTCGGTCAGTACGTCTAACGCACCGGGGAGAGGCTGTAGTCTTGTGCCAATGGAATCATGCAGAATCTTCCTAAAGATATCAGCTACGGTTTCAGAATCAATGGGAAGACAATGCTCCACCTCGAAACGAGTGATGTCTTCCAAGCGGAAGCCGCACAGACCGTAGTCCTCACAGGCGATGCGCAGAAAGACCTCTGCTGTATCGGCAATCACACCATCAAAATCGAAACCAAGCCGGGCCGGATGAAGCCCGGCAGGATACACAGGCATCGCAGAGAGTTACTTAACTACCTTGGCATCTTCGACGATTGCGTCATACTTGTAGCCCGCACCGAAATCCTTGGCCTTACCCAAAGTTCCTTCAATCACCACGACAGTATCCTTTGCTGCTGTTTCTGAAGTGGTAACAACGAGATCGTGGGTGTTCTTCATCGGGTCACCGCTACCGTCTTGAAGGTGAATCCAGTTTTTACCCATGATCTGCGGGGTGAACTTGACTACCTTGCCCCGCACTCGCACTTTCTGCCCATTTAACTTTTCAGCTTCGGCAAAGCATTGCTCAACCGTGCGCCCGGTCTCACCCTCAGCTTTTTCGACTTTTACGTCACTCGCTGGAACAACAGCCCGTGAAGAACCACCGGACATAGCTGCCAGCGTGGCTTCGTCAACAGGCTTGTCCATTGCTCCGGCTAACTTTGGTGTACCGCCTTCAACGGCAGGAGCAGTAGTGGTGGTGTCAACTAAACCAGATGAGAAGACAATACGATCGAATTTTTTGTTCAACGCCTTAGATTCAAAATTCTTCACTTCCATACTAGGATGAAGAACAACTTCTTGCCCCACTGTAACCTTGCTCTCTGGGATAGCTACCCACGTCTTGTCCTGCCCGTCCTCAACCAGCAGATAGGTGTAACCTGCCCCGGACATACTTTCTAACACCTTGCCTTTGATGGCTTTCTGTACTGGAGCAGCAGCGGCTTCAGTGGCAGCTGGCGCGGTTTCTTCAGCCATCGCAGGATGAGTCAGCAGCAGGGTCAGTAGCAAGGCGGCAGGAATGTATCGAGTGTTCATTGGCATGTCTCCTTGAAAGGGAATGGATACTAAGAAGCAGGGCATTGCGGCCCTTATTTTCGCACACCTTGTATTTATAGAAAATTGCCCGCACTCTGTCAACAGAACCCGGTTGTAATTACCCTTGCAGCTTCTTCTTTTTCAGGCGAGAGAACGGAATAGACAGCCTTCTGCCTTGTTTTTTCCGGTAAATCTTGTATAACCGTCTCGCAACTGCCAGAAACATTATAGAAGGAATTTCTCTATGCCGCGTCTTTTCGTCCTCCATCTTTTTCTTACTCTCCTGTCTATCGTCTTCCCGACTGCCTCAAGTTTTGCGCAGATGAATACCATGCCTCAGTATGATAGATTTTCTTTTATGCGGGTCATGGTTTGGGTGGAAAGCGTCAACACGCTGAAAAATCCGCATATCGGTAGATTTGGACTGCATCTGTTTGCCAAGGATGCGTTCTCCAATAGGTATTTAGTTCATATTTGCCCACAATGGTATGCTGACAATCATCCTGATCAATTCACCTTTAAGCCGGGCGAGCAGTTGATCATCTCTGGTTCGCGTTTTGCCACTGGCCTCACCGAGAACAACATTTTCGCCGCAACCATCATTAACTGTTCTCGGAATAATTTGGAACTAAACGTGCGAGACCCTTACACTGGCAATGCCTTATGGCATAATCAACCTGATAATCTCTTGGAGAAAATTCAAGAAGTACAAAGGAGATTGTTCTCAAAGCGATCACAGGCCATACAAAAGAATATAAAAGAAAATTTCCCTGTCGGTAAACCTTCTTTGGTCTCTCAGTAAGATATCAAGATTCAGTCGTACTTTATCTCAAAAAATAACGGAAAACACTACCTCCTTTGCCCCCAGCCCTCCTCTCGTTGCTTCCAATTAATCACCTGTTTTCTCTGCCACATGACTGCTATTAGAGGACTGTCTCGTGCGCCGCCTCTGCTCGATATGCTGTCAGAGTTCCGTTTTTTGACGCAATAGGCCCTTCAAAAAGTGGCCCATATCCTTTATCTTCTTTTCATAAGCTGAATAAACCCCCAATCAACAAGGAGAGAACCTTCATGAGACCTTGGAATCTCTTGGCTCTATTCGTAGTTTCAGTTGCTCTGCTTACAGGTGGTTGCTCTTCAAAAAAGACTAAACCTGCGCCACAGCCCAAGCCATCAGCTGTCTCTGCTGTTAAGGCCAATACGGAGTTGAAGAGTACCAGCGAGGAGCTAAAGGGTACTTCGTGGAAAGTGAGCCGCTACAACGACGGACAGGGCGGCATGACCGATGTTATCGTTGGTAAAGGTCGGACACTGACTGCATTATTCGGCTACAGCAAGCGATTCAGCGGTTCAGCTGGCTGCAATAATTATGTAGCACATTATACCTATTCGCCTACTGAAAAAACCTTCAGCTTTGAAATGATCTCGATGACTACCAAACAGTGCGAAACAGACGTAATCATGGAGCAAGAAGGCCAGTTCATGGCCGCGTTATATACGGCGGTTTCTTTCCGTATTACAGGAAATACTCTGACTTTGAATGATGATAGTGGCAATCCAGCTGTAATCTTGACCAGAAATTGATCTTCGCAGGAAAGCGAAGTTTTTTAATAACAACCCAAATAGGAGAACAAAATGAAAGTACAACATGTTGTTGCAGCAATGCTGATGTTTACCACGTTGGTTCTATCAGCAGGATTTGCGCCAGCAGCTTCGTTGAACGGTACCAGTTGGCTTCTGAAAACACTGAATGGGCATCCGCTCAAATCAAGTCGCCAGCCAACGCTAAATGTTGAAAACGGCAAAGCCTTTGGTTATGCAGGTTGCAACACCTACTTCGGTAAGTACACAGAGGGAGGCGGAAACTCATTCCATATTGAGAATATAGTCATAACCAAAATGGCGTGTATGCCGGTGACACAAGAGTCACAGTTTGTCAGCGCATTAAAGGATGCGACCAGCTATCACCTTGTTGGCAAAACGATGACACTGAAGAATAAGAAGGGTGTGTCTTTGGCTGTCTTTAATTCGCAGAGTCAAGGGATCAAGGGAACTTCATGGAAGGTAGGAGAAATTGAAGGAAGTAGTATCATCGCCGGATCAAAGATAACTGCAACCTTCGGCACTAACGGTACAGTTAATGGATCAGCAGGCTGTAACAGCTACTCTGGCTCCTACACTTCGTCGATTTCTGGCAAGCAAATTAGCATTAACAAACTCATTTTGACCAAAAAAATGTGTCATAAACCGGTGGGTGTAATGATGCAGGAGAGTCAGTTTGTTGAAATGCTGAAAGCAGCAAAGACCTACCGGATTGAAGCCAACAGATTGACAATAAGCAAGGCCGATGGATCGAGAGCTGTCGTCTTGTACAAGAAGTGATCTGAATATCAACGCAATAGTTCTTCGGCCCGGAACCAATATTCCGGGCCGATTTGCTTCACATGGTGCAGAAAATCACTCCAGCTTATACCCGCATTTCAGCGTGGCATGGAACGTACAGCTCTGCTTGGGGTCCCACGAGGGGCCTCTTTCATTTTCACTGGCGATGTTGTACAGCTCTACATCTTTGATCACCGCTTTGAGACCAGATTTTTGTTTATTCTTCTTTTCCGCCCAAGCTTCGCATCGTTCCCAAGCCTGATTGTTGATGCGCGATGTTCCGCAGTTCGTAACACCACTTCCTTGAATAGAAAATAATTTTGACCAGCGCATTCCATCGCTGTCCACAAATTCCTTTTCAACAGGTGCTGTTTTCTTTTTTGTTTCCGCTTTGGCTAATTCATCCAAAGTGTATCGACATTTTATACCAGCATGAAAAGAGCATCCTGCGGTAGAATCTGCCAACGTTTTATTCTCAGTCGCAATATTGTACAGTTCAACACCCTTGATCACCGGTTTTCCTGAAAGCCCTTTTTTCTTTTTCGCCCAAGTGTTGCATGTTTTCAACGCCTCAGTGGTAATGCGGGGGATTTCGCAGTTGGAAGTAGTGTCACCTGTGCCTTTGATAGAAATCAGCCCTGAACGCTTGAATGTGCTTCCTGTGGCTCCAACAGAGAAAACGGTACCTTCTTTCGCTTTGTCGCTCTGCTCAACAGTATTTGCATCAGTTTTCTGCAACAAAGACGGAGCAGCTATAACCACCGTCTGTATTGCAGCAGCTGCTTTTCCGGTAGGTTTGGCAGAGGAAACAAGTTTTTCTCCTGCGCCTTTGTCTTCACATTTCCCTAACAGAACTTCATCGTCCTTAACAGCCGTGCCACATCCTACTGCATCCGTTTCTTTTGGCTTCAACAACCCAGCCAGCTTGAGTTTTACGCCTTTCTCTGAACTGTAACCGCATTTTACATTAGCATGAAAAGTGCAGCTTAACTTTGGATCCCAAGAAGTTCCTTTTTCATTTTCAGTCGCAACATTGTATAGTTCTATATCCTTAATAACAATTCCTTTGTTTTGCTTCGCAAAAGCTTCACATTGATCCCAAGCCTCGTTGGTGATGCGCGTTTTGCCGCAGTTGGTTGCGCCTGCGCCTTTAATATAAATCACATCTGACCATTTTAGCTCTTCGCTGAAACCTTTTAGTGGAAAAATAAAATTCACCAAAAAACATGCTGCAATCATTATCTTCTTCATCGTCCTCTCCCGGCTTGGTGTTGCAGTAGTTCGTCGATAACGTCACAATAGATATATTCCCATTATAAACAGGAAGATATTGCCGGTCAAATCTTTTTCCGCAAGGTATTAGCAAGATGCGTGAAAGTAGGCGTTTTTTTTCTACCGTCTGCTTTATGGTGCGTTTCAAGCACCAGCCATCAGCTCGGTGCTGAGATACCGCTCGCCAGTGTCGGGCAGCAGCACCACGATCCGCTTACCTCTACTCTCAGGCCGCGCCGCGATCTTTTGGGCTGCAACTACTGCCGCACCGGAGGAAATACCACAAAGAATTCCTTCCAACTGGGCCAAGCGGCGGGCCGCTGCCATTGCTTCTTCGTTACTCACCTGTACTACTTCGTCAATCAGCTGCTGATCCAAAATCTTCGGAATAAACCCCGCCCCGATGCCCTGAATTTTGTGCGGGCCGGGCTGACCGCCAGACAGCACCGGCGAGGCGGATGGCTCCACCGCAATCACCCGCACAGCAGGATTTTGCTCTTTGAGGAAGCGGCCCGTACCGGTAATCGTGCCGCCAGTACCCACGCCCGCGATAAAGATATCAACCGTGCCATCAGTTTGCCGCCAAATTTCCGGCCCGGTGGTGCGGTAGTGCATAGCTGGGTTGGCCGGGTTCTCAAACTGATTGGGCATCCAAGCGGATTCGTGTTCATGCAGCAGTTCTTGAGCGCGGGCGATGGCCCCTTTCATGCCTGCCGCACCGGGCGTGAGTACCAATTCTGCGCCGAGATACGCCAATAGTTTGCGCCGCTCGATGCTCATAGTTTCCGGCATGGCCAGAATCAGCCGATAACCCCGATGAGCGCAGACAAAAGCGAGACCGATGCCGGTGTTGCCGGAAGTTGGCTCGATGATCACCGTCCGGGGCAAAAGTAGATTTGCTGCTTCAGCGGCTTCGATCATCGCTACAGCGATGCGATCTTTGACGCTGCCGAGCGGATTAGCCGACTCTAATTTGACCACGATCTCTGCCGCGCAGTCCGCACCGAAGCGGTTGAGGCGCACCAACGGCGTATTGCCCACGCTGTTCGCTAAATCCTTAAATATTTCCATCGCCTTTTCCTCCTTTTTGCTTGGTTTCGCCGTCTTTGCCGATGTAGATTAGCTCTGGCTGTTTGAGCAGCACTTTGGTGTCTGGGCCGATGCTTTTGGTCAGCCAGACATTGCCGCCCACAATAGAACGCGCTCCGATCACAGTGTCACCGCCGAGAATAGTGGCGTTGGCGTAGATAATCGCATCATCTTCAATGGTCGGATGCCGCTTGGCATTCTTCAGCCGCTGTACCGCATCTTTGGGCAAGGACAGCGCACCAAGCGTTACGCCCTGATAAAGTCGCACCCGCCGACCAATGGTACAGGTAGCACCGATCACCACGCCCGCGCCGTGGTCAATAAAAAAGGAATCGCCGATAACTGCGCCGGGATGAATATCAATCGCAGTGCGGTGGTAGGCGTATTCGCTCATGATGCGCGGCAGCAGCGGTACTTCCAGCTCGAAAAGCCGGTGGGCCAAACGATACACTAAGACAGCAAACATACCAGGATAGCTGAAAATGATCTCATCGGCATTAGCTGCTGCTGGGTCACCTTCCAAGGCCGCGCTGATATCGGTCTCCAGTGTTTCACGGATTTCTGGCAGCGAGCGGACAAAGGCAGCAGCTATCTGACTGCTGCGCTCGCCGCAGTGCGAACAGGAGTGATTGCGACGAAAGCATTCGTGGCGAAGAGCAGAGTTGACCTGTTGACTCAAATTTTTGTGGAAGAGAGTCAAATTGTGCCCTATATGATAGCCCAAACTGGAACTGCTGGGGAGGGTTGAAGAGCTGAAATAACCGGGAAAGAGAATACGCTGGGCCTGCAAAATTAGATCAACGGTTTCCCGCCAAGAAGGTATCTCCACCGGCTCAATGTGACTTGACCATCGGCGCGAGGTGAAGCCTTCGGCTAATTGACTGACCACCGAAGGAATGAAATCAGCCTCCGATATGCACGGCAACCGCACTTCCGAGGCGCAGCTGCAAGGTTCTGTTGTTTTGGACATAAGGAAGACTCTGGGCAGCTTTTTAGGATTTATTTGTCACATCAGCAAAATAACGGCCAACCCAAGCACGGCACAGTATCCGGCAAACAAATAGAGTGAATGTTTGCTCAGATAAGCGATCAACCAGCGGATGGCAATATAACCAGAAATCATGGCGGTCAGGAAGCCAATCAGCAGTGGCGACAAAAACTCGCTGAAAGTATGCAGTGTCAACAAATCTTTGACCGCCAGCACCCCAGCACCGACCATCACCGGCACTGACATGAGGAAGGAGAAGCGAGCCGCAGCGGGTCGGTCAAGATGCCGGGTCATGCCACCCGCCAAAGTTGCGCCGGAACGAGACAGGCCGGGCAGCAGGGCTATCACTTGCGAAAAACCAATCCAGAGGCTGTCCTTCCAGTTAAGTTGCTCGATAGAGCGGCAGCGACGGCCCGCCTTTTCCGCGATGAGCAGCAAAAGAGCTGTACCAAGGAGAAACACTCCAGTCATTTTGGGATCAGCGAAAAACTTTTCAATCCAGTGCTTACAGAGCAGTCCGACAACCGCTGCCGGGATGGTTGCAAGAATCAAATACCAGCCCATTCGAGCATCCGCATCAGCAAAAGGCCGCCGCTGGACAAGACCAAGCAAAAAGGCGCGGGTTATCGCGATCAGTTCTTGGCGAAAATAAACCAGCACTGCGACTAATGTACCCATCTGCACGAGTACATCAAAGACAAAAGCGTGTTCCTCTGGAAAATGCCATCCAAGGAAGTGGGGTACCAGCACTAAATGCCCGGAACTGGAAACAGGGATGAATTCGGTCAGTCCTTGGACAAGGCCAAGCACCGCCGCTTGCAACAAGGTCATAGTTTACCTAATGTGCAACTCTTAAAAATGCCC
>JAGIXO010000058.1 GCA_026122915.1 Candidatus Electronema nielsenii
CCTTTCAGGTGATCTAAAAACTGAAATACTATAGGCAGCTATGATTTCTTCTTTTTTATCTTCGCTCCAGCGCAGTTTGAGATGCTTTTTTTATTCCCACCGAAGTTCTTTTTTGGCAGAGTGCATTAATAATAAAAAAGGAGATGCCTTGTGGCATCTCCTTTTTCGTTTCTTGGCACTGGAAACAGTAGGCACTTTCGCCCCTACAAGTCTATCGTGTTACATTGCTGCGCCAGAAGCTGCACCCTGCATCTTCACTTCAACCTTCTCGGTCAAGCCAGCGTAGTACTTCTTCAGGTGATCCAATACTTCGTTGCGGCCAAAGTGGTCAACAACTTGGGTACCTCAGACAGTGCCTTACGCAGCTTGGTGCCTGACAGAATGACGCGATCTTCTTTGCCGTGGTTGCAAGTACGCAGAGAAGCCATGCCGTCGCACTTATGACAATAGAAGGTCCAGTCGATCTTCATCGGCTTGCAGAGCAGGTCTTTGCCAGCAATGCCAGTGGTCGGCACGCGATCAAAAATCTCCTGCGCCTCGAACAGACCGTAGAAATCGCCTACACCAGCATGGTCACGACCGATCAGCATGTCGGTGATACCGTAGTTCTGGCGGAAAGTAGCGTGCAGCAGAGCCTCACGCGGGCCTGCATAACGCATATCAAGCGGGTAGCCTGCATTGATCACGTTGTCTTTGACAAAGTAGTTGTCAATCAGGATTTCGATAGCCTTCACACGTACTGGCGCAGGAATATCACCCGCCTTCAGATTGCCAATCAGGGAGTGAATCAGTACGCCATCACAGACTTCAATGGCGATCTTAGCCAAGAACTCATGCGAGCGGTGCATCGGGTTACGCAGCTGAAGAGCGGCAACCTTGGCCCAACCACGCTCCTCGAACATAGCGCGGGTCTCTGCCGGGGTCAAATATACGCCCGGATATTCTGCCGGATAGCTACCCTGAGACAGAACCTTTACCGTGCCAGCGATGTTCACGTCCTTCTGGTTCATAACCATGATTACGCCGGGATGATCTGCCGGAGCAACCTGCCAGAACTTGCCATCCACGGAGTCTGCACCGCAACCCATGAACACTTTCTCACATTCCCACTTCTTGTCAGCCTCAGTCATGTCAAACTTCTCAGTGACCTTCATGGTGGCAATGATCTCGCCGTCTGCTTCTAAAGCGATTTCATCACCAGCGGTGATGCTGTTAGCATCTTCCTTGGTGATGTCCAAGGTGATCGGCACTGGCCAGAAAGTACCATCAGCGAGCTGGAAGTTTTCGCAGACGCTCTTCCAGTCAGCCTTGGTCATAAAGCCAGACAGGGGCGAAAAGCCGCCGATGCCCATCATGATCAGGTCGCCCTTAGCGCGAGCACTGACTTTAACCTTCTTCAGGCCTGCGGCTTTCTCTTTCTCTGCGGCCAACTCGCTGCCATGAAGCAGAGCACAAACCAAACCTTTGCCACCGTGGGGGGCTACTAATTTAGACATAATTCTTTCCTCGTTAAAATGATGGTTATTTTTTCTCTTAAAGAAATGCGGCTTCATGAGGCCGCAGCAAGAACAATTCCATGAAGATAAAACTTGCTTAATATATGCTGATGGGCGAAGAAGTCAAGCGAAAAAAGAGAAGGGCCGGTAAAAGAAGACAGCTCCCGGCATGATACCGGAAGCTGTCTTTCAGACCGAGAAACGGCAGCGGCTACTCGTCAGAGCAGCGATCCGTCCAGTTCAGTCTGCCGCTTCGGGTGTTGTTGAAAGGCAGATTTTTCTGCGTCACCTCGATGATCTCACCGGTGCTGGTCTGAATGAAGGCTTTGGCTTCATGACTATCTTCGCCTTCACCGCCGCTGCCGGTGATGCTAGGTGTCTCTGAAAGTCCTCGGCCCAGACTGAGCTTGTCCATGACGATTTCCCCGTCTTCTATTAAGCCGCTTGGGTGGCCAACCGTGCCAAAGACTGTCTTGACCCAAGCCGTTCCTGTTTGAAAATGAACCCCGTGCAAAAAGCTCTCCCCTTCCGCCCTACATTTGTCATTGGACGGCTGATAAGTGGTGTAGGTTAGCAGGCCGCCGAGCAAGGCTGACGATCCAAGATTCCGCTCGCGTGAGTCGTGAAAATCACGATACCATCCGTCAATGCCTGTTGCGGCATTGGAACTACCACAGCCGGTGCCGACGATGTAGTTCTTGAGCTTCTCAAAGGTATATTGTTCTTTTTCTGCATCCCAGACTGGCCCTTTATCGGTCGAAGAAGTACCAGGGAAGCAGATCGCGTCGCTTTCCTGTGTGCAGGAATATTTGCTGTCACACTTGTAGCAGTATAAATATCCTGTCTCGGAACCGACAAGAATTTTATCCGTCTGCATAAGACCACGGCTTCCTGCGGCCAGCGGCGTACTCGTCGAATCCAGGGCCGGATCAGAGGACAAAGGCAGATCGGCATTGGTTTTCGTGTTGACATTCCAGACGATTTCTCCCCATGTCATCAGCGAATCTGCGCAGTCAACCGTCAGACTGTTGGGGGGGACCGCAAGCGCATCCCAGCCAGTAAAATCGGTGGCGGTATTTTTCAGCGGCTCCTTGAAGCCGAACATGCTCATCTTGCTTCTGCTGGTCTCGCTGTTGCAAGTTGTATCCAAGCACCAGCCATCGTCTGTTTTGTCGTTTTCGTGAAAGAACCGACCAGTTCCGGCATATATCCAGTAATTCTGGTTGTCATAGCCGATAGACGGTGCCGCGATGACTGGCATCTTGACATCAGCCAACAGCCGCAGCGGATCGCCGTTGCTCCACATATTTTTCCAGTCCGAAGGCTTTGACATTGTTTCTGCGATCTTGTCCAGCACTCCGTTTTGGTTGACATCTTCGCTGCTGTCCAGCGTACCGGTGCTGTCGCTGTCCTCGTCAAACTTCAGCATTTTAGTGACCAACCGTAACACTCTGCCACCTCCGTTCCAGTAATACTGATCCGGCAAGCCGCTTAAATAGCTGGCAGGATAGGGCTTAAAGCCGCTGCCGTCCACAGTGCCGAAATAGACCGCATCGGTGCGGTACCGGGATCCAAGCTGCGGACTTTCATTCACAGCGGAAAGATCAATGTTGTAATCAACTGAAATGATATCTGAAATAAAGCTTACTGGTGTCCCAGATACTGAGAAAATGCCGCATTCTGCGCCGCAGCCTTTATCATCATCTGATGTGGCGGTGGCAGCTGGCTCATGGTTGAGGATGCGGAACGCATTTTTTGCGCTGCTGACAGTATTCGGACGGCCTCCTGACCATGTCAACGCGCCAGCCAGTCGTTCAAGCGGCAGCACAGCCAGTTTGCCCTGCTGATTGTTACTGCCATCTAAGTCTTTTGGACCATTACCCATGACAAGATACCACTTTGTATAGGCTGCGCCCGCTCCGCCGTCACGCATGATCACCATTGCCGGCGAGGAGGTTGTGTAGCCCATGTCTGCATAAATTTTATTCCCGGCATTGTCCAACATCTGTGTCATCTCGCCAAGAAGCACAGGCTTCTCCGCATCAGGATTGGTCACGTCCAAGATGAAGAAGGATGAGGTGAACTGCCGTTTGTCGCTGGACATTTCATTCAGCTCGCTGGCTAAAATCGGCGCGCCACCGAAGCGCATGGAGCCAACCAGAATGGTGCCCCAACCGCCTGGATGAATGCAGCCGGGAGCGGTCACGTTCGCACAGGCCGCTTCCTCTTGGAATATCTGAACATCGAAAATGCGGGGCCGATGATCAACGTAATACTTGTGAGCATAGAATTCGCCAGCCAAACACTTCAAATGCGGCTGAAGATTATAGGGAACATAGGCCCACATTTCTTCACCAAGACCTGAAAGCGTCCCGCTGGCGCAAACCCCGTTGACTGGAGGAACTTGACAGGCACCTTCGCTCGTGAGCTTATCCGTGCAGCAGAACTGGTTGTTGAAATAGAATCCTCCGTTCACCGCATGAAGCATTCCGTCGTTGGCACCGAAATAAATCATGTTGCGGCGATTTTCCCATCTTTTGACAAAGTTGTTGTACGTTGGGTCACGGTAGATGTAATGGTATGCCTCGGCAGGCTTTGCCACCACCATCGGCGTAGAATGAATCACATCGCCCAAGCGCCATGTCGTGCCGTTGAATTTTCTGGAACGCAGCTGTTTGTCCAGTCGTCCATTGAAATTGACATCCGTCACCTCATTTATTTTCTTGCCACCGGCATCTACAGGCAGCTGCGGGTCCAGTCCTTGGAGCCAGCTTATCAAGGCATCCATGGCATTCTGTGTATAAACTTCGTCATCTTCGCCTTGTTTCGTAACAAAATGATACCTGTCTGCTTTTGACAGAAAATCTTCTGTCATCGAACCTCGGTCTCCGCTCACCTTGTCATTCAAACCAGCCCAGTCAGTGCCTGGTTGCAGAACGAAGGTTTCGCCGTCATTCACGATGCCATCATTGTTGAAGTCATTCCAAGTGAATATTTTGCGTTTGTTCGGCTCGGTCATGGCGGCCAGCTTATCGTTCGCTGACCAAAGATAGTTGACAACCTGGGTATTGGCGCAGTCAACCTTGGGGATGCAATGAATTTCCGCGCAGGGTGCTTTCGGACTCTTGGTGCAGCCTGTTGTAGCCCAGTCGTTTTGAAGTTCGCCCTTTTTTTCATCCGTATCGCCAGGACATTGAAAATCGTCAGCTGTTCCAGTCGTGCCGTCCGGCCCTTTCATGTAGCCGTCAATGTCATAGCAGGCGCGGGTTCGGTTGACATTCGGGCTGAAATAGAAAATAACTCGCTTGTCTTTGTCGGTGCCTGTTTCATCGAGTCTGCCGTTCTGCTTAGGATCAGAGGGGGGGTTGGGAGTGTCCTCATACATCAGGCCGTCGGAGTTGATGAACAGGGCATGAACATCGCCGACCCATGTCAATTTATTGCCGGTCGAATCTTCAGTTCTTGGCCAAAACACAGCCTGATAGACCGCACCAGAACCGCTTCTGGAGCTGGAGATAACGGAGGCTGCCGAACCTGCGGAAGCTCGGCTAAGGATATCATCCAGAGCCGCATAGAGATTGGCTTCCAAGTCCTGCGGATTTTCCCCTTGCAGCAGTGCTGTTCCGCCGTTCGTGGCGGCGTTGGTCATCAATGTCACAGGATTGCACTCGCCTGCGCCGCTGTTCACCAAGGAGCCAGTAGTGACAAGATATGTGGAAATTTTTTGCTTCTCTTTCTGTTTGCCGTCTACTGGCACACACCTCTTTTTATAAAGCGGCAGCGAGTTGCTCCCCCACCACGTTATGTTGTCAAGATATGGACTGCTGTAAAGATCATCGCCGCATACTTCCTGACCACTGCCCGTTCCGTCGTTGTCGCCTTTCAAGTTCTCAGGATCAGAGCTGCCTTCGCATTCTTCAGGCCGGTCTTTTGACAGAAAATACGACATTTTGTTTGTATTATCCTCAGGAGTATTGTCGTACTCAGCAAACAATTTAACAGCGGCGTTGATGTCAGCTGTGGACTCGCCTTCACTGATCACGAGCATATGGTTGTCTTGGCAGGAGTACAGCACTGGATCATTATCCGTCGGGAAGTCAAGGCAGTTGCCCGGCTTGTCGCTACAGAATCCGTTTGCGTCGCGTTCTGTGCAGTTCAGGCAAAATTTGCTGTTCTGGGTGTAATAGCCCAGTGCCTCATACACCGCCTCCGCCAATGGTGTCCAAGATGTGGCCCTTATGCCGTTGATCGCCTCCGCCAAATCATGGACATGCTGTTTTTTGTTATTGTTGTCCGGGTATGTGGGATCATTTTCATTCTGCACATCTGCGCCCCATTCCAAAGGAGCCAGTAGCTCGGCACCGTCCCTGTTGTTCAGCGGGCAGTATTTTTCCAGCTTGGAGTTGGTGGAGGGCTGATCGCACTCTGTTTTTGCGCCTACATAGCGGAAGGACATCACGCCAAGGCGCAGCTCTTGAGCAACATTGTGGACAACGCCGGCAGGCCGTTTTGACTGCTGAATAAAGCCTTTCATCGTCAGCAGCGGGTCTTGGCCGCCGAAGAAAGCTGACAGCTCAGAATCACGGAGCAGAGCGGGCATTCCGCCGGTGGTGCTGGTTTTGCCGGCAGCGTCTGAAGGGTCAATGACTTCTGGCACTCTTAAAGAATCACAGTAATCTTTGATCGCCAAGGCAATGCCGTTAGTATCGCTGGGATTATTCTCGCCAGCCCAAGCAGGAATTTCCCAATCTTCACCTGTTGTGCTGCCGCCTGAAACTCCGCACTTCGGATCATTCGTATAAAGAGCACCGCCTGGAGAGGTGATATACCTCGGTTGCCATGTTTTACATTGGCCTTTTTTGGAACCAGTGGTGGTATAGCCGCCGGTGCATATATACACTTGATTGTTGTCGCTATTATACTTGGGTTTTTCCGATATAGTCGATTTAGCAGGGCCATCGTCCCAATAGCATATCTCCTGACCTGCTCCGCCGATTCCATTGCATATCGTTGAACCTATGCCCAGATCGCTCATCTTCAGTGGAAGACATGCCACCGTGCCGCCAGAGCCAAGCGAGTTCCACACCCGGCCCACGTAGCCAACCCGGTCTGGATTTTCGATACCGGAATCATACACGCCATAGCAGATGTACGCTCCGCCGTCCGCCGGACGAAGCTCGTAAGGCGCGTATGGCCGCAATGGCTTGACATTTCCTACCTTGTTTCCAGTGTATAAGGACCAGCAAGCGTTAACAATGCTTGTGAATTTTGTTTTGATTCCATCTTTTTGCCAGCAAGCCTGAAGAGTGTGGTTTAAGGCGGGCCGCATGTCGTCGATTTTGCTGCCGGGAGGGGAAAAACTTTGGGTACAGTTCTCAATGACATTCTGCGTGCCATTCAAATCGCCATCGTTCTTGGCGATTTTAGCAATCGCCGCTTGGCAGTCCGCAGACATCGAATAGCCGCTGGCCGTGACAGCCAGCACTTCCAGCCGTCCGGTGTCATCGGTGCTGTCAATGCGGTCTTCATAGACAGGCGCATCCTTGTGCCGCGAGCCGCGCACACCAAAGCTCAAATATTTCGTCGTGTTAAGAGTGGAAGGGCTGTTGATGTTGCCGACCTTCACGGCCAGCTGCTTGATGGTTCTTGAGCCGGCGCAGCCCCGGTTCTCGCTGACTAAAAACCCCTCTTTATTGTTCTTGTGGAAGTAATTGTGCTTGCCGCCGGTCAGTATTTTTTTCTCCACGTCAAACTTGGAGGCCATCGCCCAGTTGAGCAGCTTGCCTTTGGCCGCAAAGGAAGTCACCCGATTCGGAGTTTTCGAGGTGTCTATCTTCATGCAGAGCGTGTCCTCGATATAATAGGCTATTTCCGCTCCAGACGCGCTGGAGCAGGCCGTGCTCTGATTGGTCGCCGAGGCAAACGAACCTTCGTCCACCCTTTTCCATGTGAGAGTGTCGTCGTACAGTCCTGTGGCACTCGAAGAGGAGGTTCCGCCAGAGGCGGTCTCATACAGCATCCCACGATACGAGACAATACTCTTGGCCGCGTATGGTTTTCCAGGAAGCCATGTGGAGTCAACAGCCTCCCATGTCACGCCAGTCGCTTTATTGAAATCAATGCCGTCGGTCGTGACTGTATCTTCGCTTTTACCGGCAGTTTTTGCTTTGTAGAGCTGCGGCCCAGACCAGACAAAATCATTCACAGCATAGGTCTCTCCATTCTGCCATTTTCCAAGGGGAAGAGCCTCTCCGTTCTTCCATCTTCCAATAGGAAGAATTTTTTTCCATGTCACCGCGCCCTTGTCTATCTCGTCGGAGAAGGATGCCGGGCTTGCCATGGAGGTGCCGCCGTCCCCGTCAACCTCCCAGACGATGCCGTTCATGTACACCCGCTTGTTGCCTGTAATAGGGTCAGGATATGTTGTGCTGTTCTGCCACGGCGGATACCCTTCTGTCCATTTGTACCACGTATCGCTCTCGAAATACCCTGAGTAAACCTTCCCGCTGCTGTAGGTGTCATCAAAGCAGAAGGCACCGTCCTCGCTGTAGGCCGAATCAAGCATTGAGCCGGAGTTATCCAGTACCATCAGTAGGTTAGGTTTTGCGCCGGAGGTGAGAAAGGGAGGTATGCCCTGCCCTTGCCTGCACACATCAGTCGTTTCGCTGGCAAAGCCCACAACATTTGCCAGTAGCAGCCACACGCCTGTTAAAAAAAATAGGGCGGTTCTTTTCATGATGTCGATCTCCCTATGAGTTCTTTCTAATAATTGCAAGCATTTTCCAAGCCAAGGACATGGCCGTACTTCACGCAAATTAATGATTCACTGCTGTTTCTGCCTAACTGCTGCACCTTGATGTCATACACCAACGTAGCACCGCCGGTGCCAAGCCCCTTTGCAAGACCTTCATAACCGGCCGCCATCTGAATTGCCGAACCAGCCGTCAGCTTGGTGCTGCCGCCGATTTTGATATTCGCATGGGGCTGACTGTTTGTCATCCCTTCGTTAAAAACATTTTCGTCTGTTCCCGTTAAAACAGCAGGAAAAACAATGTCTCGGTCGCTGTTGTTCGGATTATTGACTGTGCCATCCTCAGCATAGTTCCGCCAGAATCCGAGAGAATCAGTATCAATGAAGACATGGCAGGGCCGATTTGGATTTTCAGGATCGCATCCAGCTACGCCCCGCAGTTTCATTCCATTGGCATTGCTCTCAAACCCCCGGCAGGCGATGCTCTGCTCCAGCACTTCGGCGGCAAGCTCCGTCACCGCATCTGCCGCGTAAAATGTCTGCTTGTGGAGGCGGTCGTTCATGGCGATCTGCCATTCTATGGAGGTATTCCTGTTTACAGCAATACCCAGCATGGTTAGCACCAGCAGGATGAGCAATGACGCGACCAGCACGAATCCTTCTTCTTTCTTTTTTTCTTTTCGTCGTCTTTCCATGTTTTCCCCGCCGGTTTATTCAGAATCTTTTGCATTCTGCTTTATATAGTTGAATATGGCAACTTCCTGTTCGCTGCCGCCAATTTTGTCCACGGTGACGGTGATCCGCAGATGCTTCGGCTTCTGCTCGTTTTTTTCTGGAGCATCTTTAATATCTGTCAGAGTGCAGTCTCTTGCGACCGACCAGTACACAGTATAAATAGGAGGGATGCCAGAACCAGAAGGGTCTGCTTTTTTATTGTCAGCAGCCAAACTGCTCCAGTCAGATAAAGAAGAACAGGTTCCAGTAACATTCATTTTCGGATCAGTGTAATCCAATCCGAGCAGCTGCTCCACTTGATTCATCGCCCACGTGGAGCCAATTGTAATTCTGTTGGCAACAAAATTATTTTTAATAGCAGCTGCCTGCATTCCGAAAAGACCAAGGATGCCTATAGTAAAAATTGCCATCGCAATGAGAGTTTCGATCAGAGTGAAACCATTTTGCCTGTTGTTCATTGCTGCACCGCCATATTTCGCAATTGAATTGTGGTGATAAGCAGCCTGCGATGATAGTTGTCGTTCGCTGGCCCCCAAGTGTGCCCGATGTCTAACGTGTGCTGAATGCTGTCTGTATATTTTTGATCAGGATACGTTGAACGCACCAGTATGGCTATCTGGACATAACGAATTTCTTTCAAAGAGGAAGTGGTCGCTAAGTTTTTATTGAGGTATTTTATCAGAAAATCATCTACTCCGTATGCTATCGGCATAGAGCTTGCACCATTCATATCTTCATCTCTGGTTAAATGCAACTCTTTTTCATCTTTTTTAAATTCAATAGTTATCTTGTAATCTTTGTAATCACTACCTTTCTTGTCTAAATTGCAAGCATTGAAAACCATTTTGTTGTCTTCCGCTGTTATTATTTTACTGCCCCATGCGCATGCGCTCTCATAATCTGGATTATATCCGACCATCCTTATATCTCTTCCGAGAAAATCAA